>NZ_BMQM01000029.1 GCF_014648115.1 Deinococcus seoulensis | reverse complement strand
CATGCATCGCGCCTCGCTTGAGGCTCAGAAAAGATACAGGCCACCAGCGAATCTGTCAACACCCCCCGGCCCCGCCATCCTTCACCTTCCGGTAGCAGCGGCGGCACGGGCCTGTCAGGCACGCAGTCAGGTACGCAGCCGCCAGGACCGGATGACGTGCGTGGTAGCCTCTGGACATGCAGCTGAACGTGGTGTTTTTTGCCCGCCTGAAGCGGGAAACTGGCGTCGAGCACCTGGTGCTGGAGGCGGCCGAGGGCAGTGACGTGCGCGCCGTGGCGGAACTGGTCGAGGCGCAGTTCGGAATCAGCCTGCGGGGCTGCATGGTCGCCGTGAACGAAACCTACGCCTCACCGGAAACGGTCCTGACGCCCGGCGCGGAGGTGGCCTTCCTGCCGCCCGTGGCGGGAGGCTCAGGTGACAGCCCTGCAGAGCCGCACGACGACCAGCCGCCTCACGACGGGCAGACGCACTGCGAAGTCACGGCCGAACCCCTGCGCCTGGAACAGGCCGACGCCTACCTCGTCCGCCCCGAATACGGCGCGCAGGCCTACTTTGTGGGCACGGTCCGCAGCCCGAACAAGGGCCGCACCGTGGAATTCATCGAGTACGAGGGGTACGCCCCCATGGCGCGCAGGGTCATGCAGGGAGCGGCCGACGCCGCCCGCGAGCGGCACGGGGAACTGCGCGTGTACCTTCAGCACCGCGTGGGCCGCCTGCTGCCGGGCGAGGCGAGCATCCTGATCGGGGTGGCCAGCCCGCACCGCCGCGCCGCGCTGGAAGCCTGCGATTTCATCATCGAGCACCTGAAAGTGCATGTGCCCGTCTGGAAACACGAGGCCGACGAGGACGGTCAGCACTGGGTGGACGGACAGACCGCGCACGACACGCTGTAACCACGGCCCCCTACCGCGCACGGACGGTACTGGGCCTACGGACGGTGCTGTGCTTATGGGCGGTGCTGGGCGTTGCGGGCCTGCTCCTGCAGGAAGTACGCCGACGGACCGTACTGACGGGCGTGCGCCTCGAACGCGCGGTAGTACCGGCTGGCCAGCAGGACCATCGCGGCCGTGACACCGATCAGGGCGCTGAGGTGCTGCCAGCTGCCACTGCTGCCCAGCAGACTGTTGAACACGGCGTGCAGGGTCACGCTCAGCAGCAGCCCCTGCGCCACCCAGGCCCGGCCCCGCTGCCAGTGCAGGCCTCCCAGCGCGTAGCCCTGCGGGGCGCTGAACAGGGCGTGCGCCAGGGTCGCCAGCAGGGAATGCCACGCGCCGGCCCCACTGCCGAACTCCAGGGTGTAGGTCAGGTTCTCCATCAGCGCGAAGCCCAGCGCGGCCGTCACGGCGTACACCAGTCCGTCCATCGGTTCGTCGAAAGCCAGTTCCGTGATGGCGGTCGTGGCCGCCACGAACTTGAACCCCTCCTCGATCAGGGCGGTCAGGATCACCACGGTCAGGACGGCCAGCGGCACAGTGGACGACAGCATGCGGCCCAGACTGGCTTCCAGCGCCGCCGCGATCAGCCACGCGAACATGCCCCACGCAAAGGTGCGGGCCAGCAGCCACAGCGGTTCCGGGTGCCGGTCGCGCCGCACGAAGAACCACAACCACGCGAACGTGACCGCCACGGACACCAGCAGCGACAGCAGCAGCGAGAGGGTCACGCGGCGTTCCCGGCGTTCCTCAGCGGGACCGGACGAGACCGGCGGTGCGGGCCTGCGCCGTGCGGGTCTGCATGGACGCGCTCGCCAGGTGCGTCAGGGCCAGGGCCAGCGCGTCGGCGGCGTGATTGTTGAACAGTTCGCGGATGCCCAGGCTGGCCTTGACCATGTAGATCACCTGCTCCTTGTCGGCGCGGCCCGTTCCGACCAGCGACTGCTTGACCTGCATGGGGCCGTAACTGTGGACCGGCACGCCCGCCTGCGCGCAGGCCAGCTGCACCACCCCGAACGCCTGCCCGACCTTGAAGGCCACGTCCGCCTGCCGGCGCAGAATCTGATCCTCGATGGCCACGGCGTCCGGCTGGTACTCCGCGATCAGGCGACTGACCTCGGCGTGCAGGTACTGCAGGCGGCGCGGCATGATCCAGGCGCTCTCGGTGGTCAGGCACACGTGGTGCAGGTGCCGGGCCTTGCGGACATCTCCTTCCACCAGCCCCAGGCCGAGGTTGGCGAGTCCAGGGTCAATACCAAGAACGATCACCCCCCCAGGATACGCGATGCGGCGCCGCCCGGCAGGAAAAAACCCCCGCCAGTGCGGGGGCCGGAAGCACACGGGTGAAACGGGCGTTACAGACGGCTCTTGGGGTCGAAGGCGTCGCGCAGACCGTCACCCAGGAAGTTGAAGGCCAGCACCGTGATCAGGATCGCCAGTCCGGGCCAGAACGCCAGGTACGGGTGCTCCAGCACGACCTCGTTCGCGTTCGAGAGCATGTTGCCCCAGGTGCTGACGGGCGGCTGGATACCGAAGCCCAGGAACGACAGGGCCGCCTCGCCCAGGATCGCGCCGCCGACGGCCAGGGTGCCGTTCACGATGATGACGGCGACCACGTTCGGCACGAGGTGACGGAACATGATGCGGGCGTTACGGGCGCCCAGGGCGCGGGCGGCGTCCACGTACTCCAGGTTCTTGAGTTTCAGGACCTCGCCGCGCACCAGGCGGGCGGTGCCCATCCAGCCGAAGAACGTGAAGATCCCGATGATGATGAACACGCTGGCGTTCGGCGTCTGACGCAACGCCACGATGGCGGGAGCGTCACTGGCGAGCAGCAGGGCGCTGAGGGTCAGCAGCAGCGGCAGTTCCGGAATGGACAGCATCAGCTCGATGAAACGGCTGATGGCCGTATCGACCAGTCCGCCCAGGAAACCGGACAGCAGCCCCATGATGGTGCCCAGCCCGACACTGAAGATCGCGACCGTGAAGCCCACGATCAGGCTGACGCGACTGCCGTAGATGATGCGGGACAGCATGTCGCGGCCCAGGCTGTCCTGCCCCAGCAGGTGCTGCGCGCCGGGCGGCGAGTAGATGCCTTCCAGGTCCTGGGCGTTCGGGTCGTACGGCGCGATCAGCGGCGCGAAGATCGCCATCAGGATCAGCGCGGCGATCACCACGAGGCTGATCATGGCGGCCCTGTGGCGGCGCAGTCGGCGCATGGCGATCTGCAGGGTCGAGCGGCTCTTGGCGGGCCGGGCGGCCGGGGTGGTTACAGCGGAGGTCATGGCAGCCGTCCTTTAGGAGTACCGGATCCGGGGATCGACGAGGGCGTAGGCGAGGTCGGTCAGCAACTGGAACACGACGGTCAGCAGGGCCAGCATCATCAGGCAGACCATCACCACGTTGAAGTCCTTGGTGACCAGCGCGTCCAGGATGGCCTTGCCCATGCCCGGCCAGGAGAACACGGTCTCGGTGATGACGGCCCCGCCGAACAGACCGGGAATGCTCAGACCCATGATGGTCACGATGGGCGTCACGGCGTTCCGCAGCGCGTGCTTGTACAGCACCCGGCGGTCCGCCAGTCCCTTGGCGCGCGCGGTGCGCACGTAATCCTGCGTGAGCGTTTCGAGCATGTTGGCACGCATAAACCGCATGGTCACGGCGATCTCGCGCAGCATCAGGATCATCAGGGGCAGCAGCAGGTACTTCAGTTTGTCCAGCGTCACGGCCAGCCACCCGGCTTCCGGGGGCACGTCGCCGCCCAGCCCGCCGGGCGGCAGGGACAGCAGTCCGCCCGTCAGTTGCGGCAGGTAGATCGCGAAGAAGTACAGGGCCAGCGCGCCCACCCAGAACACCGGGGCGCTGACCGCCACGAACGCGAAGAAGGTCAGCAGGTAATCCAGCACCGAGTACTGCCGCACGGCACTGAAGATGCCCAGCGGCACGGCGATCAGGGTACTGATCACCAGGGCGGGCACGGTCAGCAGCAGCGTGTTCGGCAGGCGGTTCTGGAAGATGTACTCCAGCGCGGGAATCCCGAAGTCCTGCGAGTACCCGAAGTTCCCGGTCACGGCCTGCTGCAACCAGAAGAAGTACCGGGTGATCCACGGCTGGTCCAGGCCGTACGCGGCGCGCAGGCGGGCGATGTCCTCGGGGGTGATGTTGCTGTTGCCGAACACCAGCTGATCGACCGGGTCGCCGGGTTGCAGGGCGGTCAGGCCGAAGATCACGAGGCTGATCACCAGCAGCAGCGGAATCATCTGAATCACTCGTCGTAGTGCGTAGGTTCCCATGTTCGAACTCCTGAAAAACGGCGCGGGAGGGAAAGCGTGTGTGCCTTCCCTCCCGCGCCCGGCGCTGGGCGGTCCACGCCCGGTGGCCGCGCCCGCGGGCGTTTACTTCTGCTTGTACTCCTCGGCGGCCCCGCGGCTGGCCCAGCCGATGTTCGCAGCGTTCCAGCTGGGGTACTGCGTAATGGCGCTGAAGGTGTAGTTCACGAGGCCGGGGACCTTGGTGTACACGTTCACGCGGAAGTACAGGGGCAGGGCGGGCACCTCGGCGTTCCAGATGGCCTGCATGCGGTCGAACAGCTTGATGCGGTCGGCCTGGTTGAACTCAACCTTCGCCTGCTTGTACAGCTTGTCGTACTCGGCGTTGTTCCAGCCGGGATTGTTCTGGCCGGAGTAACCGTTGGCGGCGGTGGGGATGCCCTCGCTCTTCCAGAGGTTGCCTTCCTCGAACACGGGGTTGTTCGACCAGGCGTACATGGCCATGTCCCACTTGCCGCTCTCGCCCTTGCTCAGGAAGTCCGGCCCGAAGATGACGCTGGCGGGGTAGTTCTGGATGTTCACCTGCACGCCCACGGCCTTCCACTGCGCCTGCAGGATCTGCTGCACGCGTTCGCGGGTGGTGTTCCCGGCGGTGGTGGAGAAGTTCAGACTGAGTTTCTTCCCGGCCTTCTGCAGGATGCCGTCACTGCCGGGCGTCCAGCCGAGCGCCGCGAACAGCTGCTTGGCGCGGGCGACGTTCAGGTTGTAGTCGTTGACGTCTTTCTTGTACAGCTTGCTGACCGGGCCAATCCAGCTGTTGGACACGGCCTGCTTACCCTGGAACAGCGCCTTGGTCAGCGCGTCACGGTCGATGGCGTACAGCAGGGCCTGACGCATGCGCGGGTCATCCAGGTCGAGGTCCTTGGCGCGCTGGCCGCGGGCGTTGATGTCGATGTGCTCCCAGACGGCACCGGGCACGAAGTACGTCTTGTACTTGCTGCGCTCGTTGCGGGACAGGTCCACGCCCTGGTCGAAGGTCAGACCGACGGCGCTCACGGCGTCCAGCTGCCCGGACAGGATGTTCACTTTCAGGGTGTTGGTGTTCGGGATGAAGCGGTACGTGACGGTCTGCACGTAGTTCTCGGGGTTCTTGGGCTGGTTCCAGTACACCGGGTTGCGGGTCATGGTCAGGCTGTTGCCGGTGCGCCACGCGGTGGGTTTGAAAGGCCCGGCGACGACCTTGGGCAGGTTGCGAGCGGTCGTGAAGGACGCGATGAACTTCTTCCACTCCTCGTTGACGACCTTGGCGTCCTTCTCGTTCTTCGTCTTGGCGTCGAAGGCGTTCCAGGCGGCGCTCATGACGTGGCTGGGGGCCAGACCGGGGCTGACCTGATCCGCGAACAGGTAGGGCGGCTCGAAGGTGATCGTGAAGGTGTCGGCGTCGTTCACGGTGATCTTCGCGCGGTCCCAGGGGTCACGGTCGGGCACGGGCACGCGGTCGTCGTTTTCCAGCTTCAGCCAGAACTGGAAGTCCGCGACCTTGATGGGCGTCCCGTCGCTCCACTTGGCGTCCTTGCGGATGGTGTACGTGACGCTGTTGCGGATCACGTCGCCCTTGCTGTCCTTGACGACCTTGTAGTCGCCGTTGCCCAGGGTGGGAACGCGGGTGGCGATGTCGGCCTTGGTCTCGCCGTTGTCGTCCTGGTAGGTCAGGCCCGCACCCATGTAGCCGTTGATCTCGCTGGTGATGGCGAGGTTATTGGTGCTCCAGGGGTCGTAGATGTTCGGCGGTTCCTGCGAGGTGCCAACCACGAGGCTGTTGTTCGCAGGCCCGGCGAGCGCGGCGCCGAGCAGGAATGCGGTAAGGGCAAAGGTCTTTTTCATAACTGGCCTCCCTGAACACTGGGCTGATGGTGCTGCCCCTTTCCGTGAATGATGAGCGTCAGTATAGGGCACATTAAGCTTCAGTCAAGGATGGTCGCTACCATTGCAGCCAGGGGGGAGCGGACCCGGTCTTCATCATCCGGGGGAATGGGGTGAAGACCCGCAGCCCTACCACGCAGCACTGCCGTAGCAGAGCCGGATCAACAGCCCATCCATGCCGCAGCAAGAAACCCGCCCCGATCTGAAGTGACCGGGGCGGGCAGAGGCGGGAAGGACCCACTAGCGGGAAGGACTCAGTGGCTAGAAGGACTCAGTGGCTGGAGCAGCTGCCCGAGCCTTCGCCGTCCGGGGACTGGCTTCCGTCGGTGCGGAACGAGGAGCCGCACCCGCAGGCGGACGTGGCGTTGGGGTTGTTCACGGTGAAGCCGCCGCCCATCATGTTCTCCACGAAGTCCACCTCGCTGCCGCGCAGCAGGGGCAGACTCATGCGGTCCACGAGCAGTTTCACGCCGCGGTCCACGACGATCAGGTCGCCTTCGAGTTCGCGGTCGTCGATGGCCATGCCGTACTGGTAGCCGCTGCAGCCGCCGCTCTTGATGAACACGCGCACCCCGGCGTTCTCCTTGCCACTGCTGGCGAGGATGCCCTGGGCTTTCTGCGCGCCAAATTCGCTGATGCTGATTTCACGGGCGGGAACGCCGCCGGACTGTTCGGAGGTGGTGGTCGCGGTCATGCGTGAAGCGTACTACCATTCGGGTAATAAAAAAGTGCCTGGAAGGCAAATCGGATTCCGCATCCCGTATGGGGCAGGGGAACGCTTCCCCTTCCAGTGCGGCTTACATTCCTTGAGCGTACCGCTGTTAAGATGGATGGCATGACGAACCCGTATGCCGAGTGGTTCGAGCAGCTCCGCAGCGAGTACGGCGAGCAGCTCCGGGCCATGCCCCTTCCCGACGGCCTGCCCGAACACCTGCGCTCCCTGATCAACGCCAACGACGAGGACGCCATCCAGTTCATGATCAAACTGGCGTGGCAGTTCGGGGCTCAGGTCGGGTACGCCGCCGGAACCCGCCAGGGCGACACGCCCGCCGCGAACATTCCCAGTACGCCACGCGTGCAGGCCTGATCCCAGTCCGGTGATCCCAGCCGGGAATCAACGCGTTCACGCTTCACGCCGCCCCCATCAGGAGGCGGCGTTCTTCATGCCGTCATCCCGAGCCTGATCAGTGCAGCCCGGACCTGGGGGCACTCCAGCAACCCGGTTGCGGGTCCGGGTCGGGCAGCAGGCCGCGCGCGATCAGTTCGTGCAGGGTGTCGCGGGCCAGTTCGGCCAGGGTCTCAGCGGGGGCCTCGGCGGGCGGCAGGTCCGCCAGCCCCAGTTGCCGGGCGCGCAGACTCAGGTGTCGGGCCAGTTCGTCCATGCGTGACAGTCAAGCACGCCCGGCCCTCCGGCCGCAAAGGGCCGCCGCCCTGACAGGTATCAGGGCGGCGGAGACAGTCAACCGTACTTCAGTGGGGTGGGTTCAGTCGTCGGCGTGGGCGTGGGCCAGTGCGTCGCGTTCGTCGGCTTCACGCAGGGCGCGGATGCCGCGCACGATGCCGATCACGGCGAAGTACGACACGGCGGGCACGATGAAGGTCAGGATCCACAGGATGGTGTTGGCGTTCGCGGTGGTCAGCAGGCCCGCGCTGATCAGTTCGGGTTTGTACCCGGCGACCGACAGGACGATCATCATGGCCATAAATGCCACGCCTGCCGCCAGCCGGACCGGGTGGTTGGTGGGGTTCTCGGCGTAGTACTGGTTCTCGTCGGTGCGGTCGAACATGGGCACGGCGAACATCACGCCCATCACGATGCCGGGCAGGACCAGCGCGCCCACGAACTCGGCGCCGATCAGCCCACCGAACAGGTGGAATTCGAAGCTGGGGATGATCGCCAGGGCGCCGAACACCCACAGCAGGTACCAGTCGGGTTTGATGTTGTTGATGGGGGTGGTGCTGGGCGGGCCGAAGAACTCGACCGGGTGGACCGGCACGAAGGCCGCGAACAGCATGACCAGACCGGTGAACATCAGGGCCAGGATCAGCATGATGGGCGTCTGCTGGGTGATCAGGGGCACACCCACGATCTTCTTGTACGCGAGGCGCTTGGCGTACTGCGGCTGCGTGTGCTTCTGCTTGATCATGATCAGCATGTGCGCGCCGGTCAGGGCCAGCAGGATGCCGGGCAGCAGCATGATGTGGTAGCCGTAGATGCGCGGGATGATCCCGTCACCGGGGAACTTGCCGGCGAAGGCGGCCTGCGCGACCCAGTCGCCCACCCAGGGAATGGACGCGGTGATGGCGTACACGACCTTGACGGTGTTGTAGGCGTAGTTGTCGTAGGGGAGGATGTAGCCGGTCACGGCGGTCAGCGCCGCGAAGATCATCAGCAGCATCCCGATCCACCAGTTGATCTCGCGGGGTTTCTTGAACGCGCCCGTGAAGTAGATGCGCATCATGTGAATCACGGCGGCCGCGACCATGATGTTCGCCATCCAGTGGTGCAGGCGGCGCAGCATGTCCCCGAACGGCATGGCGTTGATCTTGAGTGCGGAGTGGTACGCGGCGGGCACCAGGTTGGGCTTGGTGGCCGTGCCGGGATCGAAGGAGTTCACGACCAGCGAGTTGCTGGGCTCGTACGCCAGGGCCAGCAGGATGCCGGTGATGATCAGCACGATCAGGCTGAACAGCGTGATCTCTCCCAGGAAGAAGGAGTGATGCACCGGGAAGGCTTTGCGCAGGAACTTGTCGTTCAGGCGCGAGATGTGCAGACGGTCGTCAAGCCACTGGTTCATGCGAGCTGCTCCTCCACTTCCTTCTTGAATTTCTCCCACTCAGTTTCACTGAGGAAGGGGTACGGCATGGTGGCGAAGAAGTCCGCCACGACCAGCTGCTCGCCTTCGAGCTTGATGGGCAGCTGCGCCAGCGGGCGGGGGGGCGGCCCGCCGGTGACCTTGCAGCCACGTTTGGGATCGTACTGACCGGAGTGGCAGGGGCATTTCATGCCGTCGCCCTGGTCACTGTCGCTGACCGAGCAGCCGGCGTGCGTGCAGATGTCGCTGTAGGCGACGATCTCACCGTCCACGGTGGCGTCCAGTTTGGTGGGTTCCACCAGCTGCCCTTTCGGGAAGCGGTACAGCGCCAGGATGTTGTTCGGGTCGCCCTTGCGGATGACGTTGTTGCCGTCCTTGTCCTTGCCCATCGGCCAGGCGCGCACCAGCTGGTCGCTGAGGTCGCTGACCTTGATGGGCTGGCCTTCCTTGCTTTCCGAGGCGTGCACGAGCACGTCACCCTTGACGGGCGGGGCCTTGTCGGGCGTCAGGCGGAAGATGGGGTTGGCGGTGCCCAGCGCGCTCACGAGGCTGACCGTGCCGACGGCGGCGGTGGTGCCCATGGCGACGTTGATGAACTTCCGGCGCGTGATTTCGGGGTCCTGTTTCTTGTAACGGGTCATGATTCAAACCTCTTGGCCAAGCCTGCTGGGGCGGTGAGCAGCCGGGGGCCGCTTACCAGGGGAATTCGCCGCTGGTGTCCTCGACCAGCACCTCGCCGTCCATGAAGTACTTCTTGTACAGGCCGATGCTGGCGGCGAGCATCAGCAGGATCATCGCGGCGTAGAAGCCCTCGGCGGTCACGTTGGGCATGACCGGTTCCTTGGCGCCCCAGCCGGCGTAATCGGTGACCATCTGACGCACGAACAGCACGCTGAACAGGATGCTCAGGCCCAGGGTGGTCAGGATGCCCAGGGTCGCCAGCGGGGTGGACCGGACCTTGTGAATGCCGGGGTGCAGTTCCAGACCCTCGGCCCAGACGCTGTACAGGCCGATCAGGCCGTACGTGAGCAGCACCAGGATGAAGGTGCCCAGGAAGATCTCGGGCAGCTTGAGGTCTTCAGGAACGAAGCGGCTGCGGTTCTTCAGGACGGCCGGGTCCACCTTGGTCTGCCCCTCGGCGACCAGGGCGGGCGTCAGGAGTTCCTCGGACTTGTTGCCCCAGGAGTTCAGGACGTAGTTGGCGACCGCGTAGACCTCGTTGTCCTTGAGCTGCGGGAAGGCCGGCATGCCGCCCTTGCCCTTGGTGATGATGGTGTGCACGTACACGGGGTCCGTGAGGATCTTCGTGTCACCGGTCAGTTTGGGGCCCACGCCGCCCTGGCCCTGCAGGCCGTGGCAGCCGGCGCACCCGGCAGTCTGTTCGTAGACGGTTTTCCCGAGCGTCGGGTATTCCTTACTGATGTTCGCCACGACCGCCGGGTCGACCACCACGGGTTCCGGTGCCGTTTCCTTGTTGAACAGGAACAGCAGGATGATCCACATGATGGCCGCGCTCACGATGGCGACCCAGGGCATGACAGCGTCGTTTCTTTCCACGTTCCCTCTCCCTCAGCGTGAAGTGGCCTGTAATTCCCCGCCGCCTGGCGGATGGAACCCCTTCTCGGCCTTACTCTTGAGACCTAATACGGGTCAGCATAGCACGCACCGAATGCGCTCCCAGTCGCGTTTTGAAGTGATATTCAAACGGCTGCCTGACGTGCTGTTCGGCCGGCTGTCAAGGAGCTTTCCGCGGGACTCAGGCACCCTTTATGTTGCCCCTTACCGGGCGGTTAAATGTCCCCCACTTCGCTCCCGCCGGGCGCCTGAACCGCTCCCGGTTGCGCAGTTCAGCCCGGCGCCGCACCATGAACGGTCAGCAGGTCCCACAGGGCCGCCGCCAGCAGTGTCACGTCACGGTTGTCCGGATGTTCGCGCGGGTCCTGGCCTCCTTCTGTCAGAAGGGCCACCAGCAGCGGGCGCGGCGTGAAGATCACGCCCACGTCGTGGTGCACGCCCGCCAGTTCACCGCTCTTGCTGGCCACGCGGTACAGCGGCTCGCCGTCCGGGTCGGCCGGAACGCCACGGCCGATCAGGTCGCGGTACTGCTGGCGTTCCAGGATGCCCAGGGCCAGCGCCGTGTGGGTCGGGTCGAGCAGGTCGCCCGCCAGCAGGCGCCGCAGCAGCCCGGCCTGATCGCGGGCGGTCGTGGCGTTTCGCTCGCCGCGCCGCTGGGCCTCGTTGCGCTGGTCGGGCGGCAGTTGCAACTTCCCGACCAGCCGGGTGCCGTTCAGGCCGTGCGCGCCCAGCCAGCGGTTCACGGCATCCACGCCCAGCCGCTCGATGGTCAGGTTGGTGGCGGTGTTGTCACTGACGATGATCATCAGGGTCAGCACGTCCTGCCAGGACAGTGCCAGCCCGGCGCCCAGTTCGTGCAGCACCCCGGCTCCCGGTACGCGATCGGCCGCCTGCAACACCACACGGTCTTCCAGGCTCAGGTCGCCGCTCTGGGCAGCCTGAAGCGCCATGACCAGCAGCGGCACCTTGATGGTACTGGCGGCCGGGAACACCCGGTCCCCGTTCAGGGTGGCCAGCGCCTTACCGTCCAGCGTGCCCACCCACAGGCCGACCGTGCCAGCGAACCCGGCGTCACTCAGCCGGGCCTCGAAGGCCGCCAGCGCCTGCGCTTCGTCCTGCTCTCCCCTCCCCCGCATCATGTCAGTCCGGAAGGATCAGCCCGGCCAGCCCTGCGAACGGGTGCGCCGTTCCCACCGGACGCAGCGTGCAGAAGGGCGGCCCGCCGTCCGGTTCCACGCGGTGCGGACAGGTGGGGCACTCCGGGAACGCCTGATCGGTGTACGCGAGGTCGGCCTCGGCAGTCTCGATCACCCACTCGCGCGCGCACCCGGCGCGGAAGGTCACGGGCGCGGCCACCTTCCGGCGGCTCATTCGAGGTTCGCGATTCCCTCGCGGATGGCGTACAGCGCCGCCTGCGTGCGGTTGTTTAGTTGCAGCTTCGTGAAGATCTCGCTGAGGCGGTTGCGGACGGTCTTCTCACTGATATCCAGGCGCAGCGCGATGTCCTGGTTAGAGAACCCCTGCGCCAGCAGTTTCAGGATCATGGTCTCGCGTTCGTTCAGGTCGGCGTGCTTCTCGCTGGGCAGTTCCTCGCGCTTGTCACGGAAGTCGTCGAGGACGTTCTGGGCCATGTCGGCGTCCAGCAGCGCCTCGCCCGCCGCGACCCGCCGGATCACATCCAGCAGGGTGGTCGCGTCGGCGTCCTTGAGCACGTACCCGCGCGCTCCGGCCTTGACGGCCTCGAACACGTAGCGGTCCTGGCGGTACATGGTGATCATGATCACCCGCGCCGCCGGGTCGATCTCCAGGATGCTCTGCGTGGCCTTGACCCCGTCGAGTTCCGGCATCTGAATGTCCATCAGGATGACGTCTGGGTGCGTGTCGGCCGCGTAGCGGATCGCCTCCCGGCCGTTGGCGGCCTCACCGATGACGCGCATCCCCTCGGATTCCAGCAGGCTGCGCAGTCCCTGACGGAACAGCGCGTGATCGTCCACGAGCAACACGCGAATCATGACCGCAGTGTAGGCCACCCGCGCCGCCCTGACCGCGGCCCAGCCCCCCATCATACGGACTCAGATTGAATGGGCTGCAAAGACCGTTCAATCCGAGCGGGGCGAGCAGGAGAGAAACGGGTTCCGGACGTGGAGTTGACGGATCGGTGGTGTTCCGATCTGTTAACGAAACACACGGAATCCGTATCACGCCCCACGCCCGGACCAGGCCGCACGCGGCACCGGCAGGCAGGTGCAGAAACCTGTAAGTCCCGACCCGCTAGACTGACCGGCGTGATCACCTGGTTCGATGCCCTGCTCGTGACCCTCTGGGCCGTCCTGACTGCGCTTGGTGCCCGGCGCGGACTCGCCGGACTGGCCTGGGGTGTGGGCGGCATTGCCGTGTGCTTCCTGGCGAACTCGCTGGCCGCCGGGGCGCCCGCCGCGCTGATTCTTGCCGCGCTGCTGGGCGTCGGGACGGCCGCCGCCATCGGCCGCCTGATTCCCGCGCCACTGGAACAGCCCTGGCACCTGGGTGTGGGCGCGCTGGGCGGGTTCCTGCTGGGCGGCCTGCTGATCTCCACGCTGACGCTGGGCTTCCCGATGGACGTGCGCGTGGACGCCAGCGGCGCGCGCGCCACCTACCCGTCGGCCAGCCTGCCGAACGCGCTGTACCGGGGCGTGCGCGACTCGGCGTTGCAGGGCAGCCTGCGCGGCGTCTGGAGCGGCGGCCCCGCCCTGAAAACCCTGCTGATTCCCGACCAGGCCCGCTGAAACCGGCCTCCTCATACGGACTCCGATTGAATGGCTTATAAAGCCGTTCAATTCGAGCGGATGCGAGTAGGAGAGAAACGGGTTCCGGACATGGAGCTGGCAACCCGGCGTCCTTCCGGGTGGAGGGCGAAACAAACGGAATCCGTTTCAGCTCCGCGCCGCCCGCCTACTGCACCTGCACGGCGGGCGCTTCCGGGTGCGCTTCGGGCGGTCCCTCTCCGGCCCGCTGGCTCAGGACGGTCGCCGCGACCACCAGCAGTCCGCCCAGCGCGCCGCGTAGCCCCACCTGCTCGCCGATCAGCACGAAACTGAACAGCGTGGCCGTGACCGGCTCCAGCGCGTAGATCAGGCTGGCGCCCGCCGCACTGACCGTGCGCTGCCCGACCGTCTGCATCAGGGTCGTGGCGGCCGTGGCGATCACGCCCAGATACAGCAGCGGTCCCCACGCGCCCGCCGGTGGCCACAGTTGCCCCGGCGCCGCTATGGCCGCCCACACCCACGCCAGGACCGTGACGCTCAGCACCTGCACCAGCGTGAACGGCAGCGCCGCGTGCCGGTGCGCCATGCGTTCCAGCGTCACGATGAACCCCGCGTACGTGACCGCGCACGCCAGCGCCCAGACGTCACCGGACACCAGCGCGCCGCCCTCCCAGGACAGCAGCGCCAGCCCCAGCACCGCCAGCGGCAGCGCCGTCCACAGCAGCGCGGGCATGCGGCGGCGCTGCGCGAACACCAGCCACACCGGCACCAGCACCACGCTGAGCGCCGTGAAGAACGCCGCGCGGTTCGCGGTGGTCGTCTGAAGTGCGATGGTCTGCGTGCCGTACCCGGCGATCAGCCACGCGCCCAGCAGCGCGCCGTCCCGCCACA
This sequence comes from Deinococcus seoulensis, assembly GCF_014648115.1. Taxonomy (NCBI): domain Bacteria; kingdom Thermotogati; phylum Deinococcota; class Deinococci; order Deinococcales; family Deinococcaceae; genus Deinococcus; species Deinococcus seoulensis. Next base: position 33,830 of record NZ_BMQM01000029.1, on the reverse strand, counting down.
GACTGCGGCCGCGCCAGCCGTCCGGCGCGCGGGGGGCGCGGCCCGCGTTGCGGCGCGTCCAGGCGACCAGTGGCAGCAACGCCACCGCCGCGATCAGGAACCGCCACGCGATCAGGACCGGTGGGGGCAGCAGTTCACCCAGGGTCTTGACGACCGCGAACGTACTGCCCCACAGGCACGTCACCAGAACCAGAAGAACCACACCACGCGCCTGAGCCGACATGCCCGCGATTGTAGAGCCCGGCAGCAGAAACAGGCCCCCCACAAGGGAGAGCCTGTCCAGCGAAGCAGGTGACGGGGAGCGGTGAACCGCTCAGCGGATGGTGGTCTGGAAGCAGGTGCTGCCCGACTCGCCGGCCGCCAGGGTGCCCAGCGCGACCGTCATGGTGCCGCGCGTGAAGGTGCCGCCCGTGGTGGTCAGGCTGCCACCGTCGGCATCGGCGGCGCTGCTGCTGAGGTACGAGGTGAGCGCGCCGCGCGTGAGCTTCACGCCGAAACCGGTCGCCGTGGTGGGTTCATCCGCGTCGTAGGCGGTGGTCAGGGCGTTCGTGTTGCCGGGCACGTGATCCACGACCACGAAGTTCGGCAGGGCCGCGCCGCCCAGGTTCTCGAAGGCGATGCAGTACTCCAGGATCTCGCCGGGCAGACCGCCGCCGGACGTACCGAACGCGGTGTTGGTCGTGACGTTGCGCACCTGCTTGGTCAGCTTGCCGTACACCATGTCCGTGGGCGCGGTGGTGGCGCTGTTGTTGCCGGGCGTGGGGTCACTGGTGGCGCTGCTGACCGACGCGGTGTTCGTGAAGCTGCGGGCCGCCGGGGTGTTTTCCAGGGTCGCGGTGGTCGGCGCGGTGGCCGTGACCGTGATGACCTGTGAGGCGCTGGCCGCCACGCTCGGGAACGTCCAGGTGAGGGTCTGACCGCTGACGGTGCCGGGCGCGGGCACGCTGCTGACGAAGGTGACACCGGCAGGCAGCGTGTCGGTCACGGCGACGGCCGACGCGGCGTTCGGGCCGCCGTTCGTGACGGTCAGGGTGTACGTGATGGTCTCGCCGGGTCTGGCGAAGGCGGGGCCGGTCTTGGCGATGCTCAGGTCCGCGCTGGCCGCACCGACCGACACCACCACGGTCGCCGTGTCGCAGGCGGCCGTGACGGTCGCGTCGCAGATCTGGTACGTGACGGTGTACGACCCGGCGGGCGTTCCGGCAGGCACGACCAGCTGGCCGCTGGCATTCACGGTCAGGCCGGTGATCCCGCCGTCGTTCTGAACGGTCACGGTAGCGTTGGTGGTGGTGGCGGCCGCGCCGCCGACGGTGTCGTTGCCCAGCACGGTCACAGTGCCGCCCACGCCGAAGCCGAAGCTGGCGGCCGGGTCGTTCACGGCGTCCACGACGCGGGTCACGGCGGCGGCGCTGGTGTTGTTACCGGGCGTGGGGTCGGCCGCACCGGCAGGCACAGTCACGCTGGCCGTGTTGCTCAGGGTGCCGCTGGCAGGTGCGGTGCCGGTCAGGGTGTACGTCAGGAAGTTCCCGTCCGGGGTGGCGTTGGCCGTGTCCGAGTCCACGCTCAGGGTGCCGGTCGTGATGGTCACGACGTTGCCCGGGAAGGTCTGCGAACCGCAGGTGGCCGTGCCGGTCGCCGCGCAGGTCAGGGCCGTCACCGTGAACCCGGCGGGCAGCGCGTCCGTCACGCTCGCTCCGGTCACGCTCCGGGGACCGTTGTTCCACACGCGGATGGTGTACGTCACGCTGCCGCCGCTCCCCACCGCGACCGGGCCGCTCTTGTCGATCGCCAGATCAGCCACGTCAGGAAGCGTGACGGGCGTGGGCGACTTCGTGTCGCCGTTCGCGGTGGCGGGCGGGGTGCTGCCGTTCGTCGAGATGTCGGTCGCCAGCAGGTCCACCGGGGGAATCGCCGTGCCGCCCACGAAGGTGTAACCGGGGTTGGGGGCGCTGCCGGTCGTGCTGGCGTACACGGTGTTGTTCAGGACGCTGCCGCTGGCGGGCACGCTCGCCTGGTCGGGGTACGTGACGCGCACGGTGAAGGTGATCGTGGCGCTGGCCCCGGCCGCCATGGTGTTCGCGCCGGTCAGCAGTGCGGTGTTCGAGGTGCCGTTGAAGCCGGTGTTTGCCGTGACCGAGCCGCTCGTGACAGTCGGGCCGGACACGATGGTCAGGCTGGGGCCGCCGGTCGTGAAGACGCGGGTCAGGTCCTCGGTGAGTTGCACGTTCGGGTTGCTGACCGTCCCGGTGTTCTTGACGGTCACGGTGTACGGCACGTCGAACGCCAGGGCGCTGGCGGCAGTGACAGTCCCCACGGACTTCACGGTGTCGATCCGGTTGTCCGGGAACACGCAGGACGCGCCGTCGGACTGCGCGGCCACTGCTCCGGTCGCCAGGATCGTGAACGCCCCGGTGGAGAGGTTGATGGTGCCGTACGTGCCGCCGTTCTGGTACGCGTACAGGGTGCCGCTCACGTCGAAGAACGCGCTACCGATGGCGTTGGTGGTCGTGAAGCCCGGGAAGGTGCCGCGCAGCACGGAAGCGCCGGTCGTGGGGTTGATTTCCATCACGCCGCCCGGCGTGTACACACCGTACAGCAGGTTATTGACCGGGTTAAACGCCAGATCGAAGATCGGCAGCGCCTGCGACAGCGTCAGGGTGCCCAGCATGCTGATGGCCCCGCCGGGTGCGGTCGGCAGCTGAATGCGGTACAGAGGCGTCTCCTGCGCCAGCTTGTGAACGTACATCACGCCGGTGGAATCCACGGCGGCCGCCGCGATGCTGCTACCGGCGGGAATGGTGGTGTTGAACACCTCGACCGCACCGCTCTGCCCCAGGCGGTACAGGCGGAACGGCGCTCCGGTCGTGAACGGCGTGATGTTCAGCGCGTAGAAGTACCCGTCGCGCTTGTTGAATGCCAGGGCGTTCAGGCCAGGCCCGAATCCGGTGCTCCACTGGGCCGCGCCGCCCGTTCCCAGGTTATTGCGGTCCAGCAGGTACAGGTTCGACAGCAGCGTGCTGGTGTCCTGGCGGATCTGGTAGAAGCGCGCGTCGCAGGTGAACGGCGCGCCCGCCGTGCTGGTGGTCGTGGTCAGGGTGGCAGTGGCGGGCGCGGCGCCCGTGGCGGCCTGTCCGTTCACGGTGCCGGTCACGTTCGCGGCGGGAATGGTGTTCGTGCGGGTGGTGGCGGCGGCGTCCGTCACGGTGACGTTCACGGTCACGCTGCACGACCCGTTCGCGGGGATGCTGCCGCCCGTGAGACGGATGGCACCGTCGTTGCTTTCGGTGGCGTTGGCACCCGTCGTCATGGCCGTGTTGGCGGTCCCGGTCACGATGGCACCCCCGCAGGTGTTCGCCGTGACCCGCAGCGGCAGCGGTACGCTCAGGCCCATGGTGGCCGCGATGTTGTCGGTGATGGTCAGGGCGCTCGTGGCAAAGGAGTACGGGTTGGCGACCGTGATGGTCAGGGCCGTCACGCCGCCCGCAGCGACCGTGGTCGGCGAGAACGATTTACTGACGTTCAGGCGTGGTGGCGAGGCCACCAGCGGCACGCTGGCGTAATCGTCTTCGGTGGTGACGCCGTTGTTGGTTTTCGAGTCGCTGTCCGGCTGGGGGGACGAGATGATCTCCGCGACGTTCGTGATCGTGCCGGTTCCGGTGACGGTTGCGGTGATCGTCAGGGTGGTCGTGCCGCCCGTCACGGGGCTTGGAACGCTCCAGATGCCTGTGGCCGAATCGTAGGTGCCGGTGGCGGCCGAGGAACTGACGAAACTCAGTCCGGCAGGCAGGACGTCCCGCACCTGCACGTCCTCAGTGGGAACGGCCGGGCCGGAGGCGGGGTCCGGGCCGTCGTTGCGCAGCGTGACGGTGTACGTGACGGTGCTGCCCTGAATGGGCGCGGCGCTGCTGACGGTCTTGGTGAGTGACAGGTCGGCGACGCCGCTGGTGATCAGCAGGGGCACGCTGCTGATGTAGAACAGGTCCTGGCTGCCCTGGATGTTCAGGGTGGCCGAGGAGGCCCCGCTGGTGACCTTGCTGGTCACGTCGAAGGTGTCGAAGTCCACGCCGTACGCGTCGTCCCGTCCGGTCGCGGTGGCCGTGGTTCCGGAGCTGAGGCCGGTGCTGATGGTGCTGTTGAAGATCCCCTGCCGGGGACCACTGAGGGCACCACCCACGTTGAAGATGTTGTTGATGGCCGTGGGCGCCTGTCCAGCTCCGAAGCTGAGTGCCTCGGCAACGTTGGTCGTGGTATTGATGTTCAGGGTTTCGTCGCCTTCCCAGGCCAGGACAGACGTTCTGGCCTCGAAGACGCTGGGGACGACCAGTCCGTTGACGGTGCGGGTGGTCAGTTCGTTCTGGCTGCGGTCGAACCCCTCGTAGATGACCATGTTCTTGTACGTTTCAGTCGGGGTTTCATAGATGATGTACATCCCCCAACCGCCCAGCACCGTGGCATTGGTGCAATGAGCCGACGTCTGTGTCGCCGGGGTGGTTCCAGGTGTATTCACGTTGGCGGTCTGAATGGTCAGGCCAGACATGGCGTAGGTCTTGTTGGGATTGGCCAGAGAACTGATGTAACCCGTGATGTCCGAGACGTTAGAGAAGAAGCTGTTGTAATGGGTTGGCGCGGTTGCGTTCGGGATTGGAGCGCTGTCGAAGTAAGTCGTACCCGCATTCACGGTCTGCCCGTCAAACGTGACAGTCGTGTCGTTGTTGACGGTGCCCAGCGTGGTGGTCGTATCGCCCGTCCGGTCAGCGGAGGCCGCCCAGTACAGCAGTGCCTTGACAATGGTGGCGCCCGCTGGCACGCCAGTCACAGCCTGCGACGTGGCCGTGGTGCCCACCTGACAGGCGTCGGCAGCCGTCCCTGAGTTCCGCGCAGTACGGAAGCTGGCGCCGGTGGTCACGTAGTCGAGGCGGCCCTGGAACTTGTAGGTGGGCGTGGTCGGCAGGGGAGTGTCGGCCAGGGCCGTGCCGGTCACGGCCAGTCCCAGCAGGGCCGCAGCGGTCTGCCGGAGCCGGGAGGAGAATCGGGAGCTTCTGCTGGGGGGTGCGGTCATGTGTGGTCCTCGCTTTCCGGGTTGGGTGGGGTGGGGGCGGGTGATTTCGTGAGATTTTCGCGTTTCGGATCTTGCGGTGGCCTTACAAGCAGGCCTGAAAAGTGCGTTCTCATGAAGAAATGCGGGGGAGGGCGGCGGGGTGTCCGCAGCTCTCCCCCACTGGGCGGGTAAGGGTTACTTGTTCTGGCCGAGGGTTTCGTCGATGGTCAGGTCGAGGCGCAGGTAGGCGCCCTGTTTGGTGTAGGTGTTGCCGAGGCCGGTGAAGCCGGCGGGGTTGTACCCGGCGGTGATCCAGGTGCCGGGCAGGGCACGCACGGACGCTTCGAGGCCGTAGCCGTACTGGGTGTTCTGGCTGGCGGGCTGGGTGATGGCGCGGCCCCAGGCGCCGATGCCGATGCGGTCGGTGACGTAGTAGGTGCTGCTGGCGCCGAACTGCGCGGTGAAGCTGCCGGGGTCGTTCAGGAGGGTGCGGGTGTCCAGTCCGGCGCGGACGGCCCAGGTGGGCTGGCGGTACTCGGCGGCGAAGTTGCTGCTCAGTTCGGGCTGGTTGCCGGCCAGGGTGCCGTTCACGTAGCGGACGGTGCCCAGGGAGTTGAAGGTGCGGTTGCGGTAGGCGTAGCCGAGGGCGGCGCGCTGGCCGTTCTTGCCGGCGCCGAATTCCATCAGGCCGTCGGCGGTGAGGCTGAGGTGTTCGCTCAGGCTGCCGCTGACGCCGCTGCGCAGCACCACGCCGAAGCCTTTGGTGGTGTACGTGAGGTCGGTGCCGAGGGTGGCGTTGACGCGGTCGGTGGCGTAGCGTAGGTCGGCGCCGGCGCCGAGGTTGGTCTGGGCGGCGCTGATGTCGTAGGTGGCGCTGCCGCGCAGTCCGGCGGTCAGGCGGTCGGTGAGGGGCAGGGTGGTGCTGACGCCGAAGCGGGCGCGGTTGCCCTGGCCGCCGGCGTTGGGGAGGTCGTACGCGACCTGGTAGTTGGTGTTGCCGAGGCGGCTTTCGAGGTTGAGGCTGGCGGTGTGCCCGGTTTTCCAGTTGATCTGGTCGCTCAGGCCGATGCTGACGGTGTCGGTGACGGCGTAGCGGGTGGTGATGGTAGTGGTGGTGTCGAGGTTCCCGGTGAGCGGCTGGGTGTGGACGACGTCCACGTCGATGGGTTTCTGGTGGTAGCCGGCGCTGAGGACGGCGCCGACGCCGTACTGGTCACCGAAGGCGTACTTGAGGCCGGCGCCGACGCTGAACGGCGCGAGGCGGTAGTCGGCGCGGCCGGTGACGCTGCCGCCGCTGGTGTCCGTGTCGGTGGTGCCCAGGGTGTTGTGGTACTCGGCCTGGACGCTGCTGCTGAGGTTGCGGGTCAGGCGGCTGTCGACGCTGGCGCTGGTGGTCAGGCCGGGGCTGAAGGGGGCGAGGCCGTCGTACTGGCCGTCCTGGTAGCGGATGCGGGCCTGGATGGCGTGCTGGCCGAGCGTGGTGCTCAGGTCGGCGCTGCCCTGCATGCCGCCGGAGTACGCGAGGAGGCCGTCGGCGCGGGTGGTGCCGTTGTCGTAGGTGGCGCGCGCGCCGGTCGTGACGGTCTGGTCGAGGCTGATGGCGGCCGCGCCGACCGTGTAGTTCCTGCCGGTGTACTTGACCTGCGCGCCGAACGCGGCCTTGCGCTGGGCGAGAGGGTTGTTCAGGCGGTAGCTGGCGAGGACGGTCACGGTGTTCAGCTGGGCGTCGGTGGTGTCCAGAGCGCGGGCCAGGGTGATGATGCCGGTGCGGTGGTCGAGGATGTAATCCACGTTGCGTTGCAGGGTGACGCGGCGCAGTTCCTTGCCGGTGTCGCGTTCGGTGGTCAGGACTTCCAGGGTTTCGCTGCCCTGGGCGATGTCGCCGTTGGCGAGGCGCAGCAGGCGGGTGCCTTCGGGGGTGACGCGTTCGTCGCTGACGCGGTCCTCGGGGACCAGTGCGGCGAAGGCGGACACCTGGGGGTTGCTCTTGCTGGTGACGGTCAGGGCGGTCAGTTGCTCGCCGACCGGCAGGACGTCGATGGGCAGGCTGGTCTGGCGGTACTCGGCGCGCAGGGTGGGGTGGTCGTAGCTGAGGGCGACGGGGTCGATGCCCTGCAGGGGCACGCTCTCGGTGCTGCTGTCCCCGTACACGCTGAAGCGCTTGAGGGTGTCGCGGTTGGTGGGCAGGCCGTCCTTGTCGGCGGCGACGTACAGTTTCCCGCCGGCCAGCGGGCCTTCGTAGGAGGCGCGGGCGGTCCAGGTCAGGTCGTCGGCGAGGCTGAGGCTGCCGTCCAGGCCGAGGGTGGCGCTGACCACGCCGACGCCCACGCGGCTGCTGTCGGGTTTGACTTCAAAGGAGTAGGGTTTGATGTCCTGGCCGACCAGCACGCCGAGTTTCAGGGTGGTGGGGGACGCCTGGGGGTGCAGGATCAGGTCGCCCTCGCCGTCCACCAGGGCGATCTGGTAGTCGGCCTCGGTGGGGTTCTGGTCGGGGGTCTGCGGTTCGAGGTTGCTGCGCAGGGTCAGGGTGGACTGGGTGGTCAGGTTGCCGTGGGCGTCCAGCGCGCGGAAGTGCACGCGCAGCGGGGTGCTGCCGTCGGCGGTCATCTCGCCCGGCGTGACCTCGACGTGCGTGGTCGCGCCGACCAGTTGCACCTGGATGCTGTCCGCGCCGACGTTCAGGGCGTTCGGGCCGGGTTTGAGGGGCACGCCGACGTACGTGACGCGGCGGGTGCCGCGTTCCGGGTCGCTGACGACCTCGCCGACGCTGCTGTCGGGCATGACGGCGCCGTTCACGCGCAGGCTGGCGTCCTGGGTGGCGGGCACCTCGACGACCACGCTGATGCGGTCGCGGATGCGGATCTGGCTGCCGTCCAGGGGGTACTTGATCGCGCCGGGGTTCTCGGTGACGGCAGTGGCGGCCGTGACGCTGCGCGCGGCGCTCAGGTCGGCCAGGTCCACGCGGCCTTCGAGGTTCTCGCTGCGGCCACCGCGGTAGCGGGCCAGCAGGGCGGGTGCGGGCAGTTCGGCCAGCGGTCCGGCGTGCGCGAGGTCGTAGGTGACGGCGCCGCGCAGGGCCGCGCCGCCCGCCGTGGCGGGGCTGCTGGAGGGTTCGGGCAGCACCCAGTACAGCGTGCCGCTGGGGCCGCGCACGGGGTCCGGGATGGGCTGGCCGTCCAGGCGGCTGCTGCCGGGCACCAGCGTGGCGGTTTCGGGCACGCTGTGCGCGACGATCAGTTCGGTCGCCTGCCGGGGTGCGTCGAAGGGCAGGGTGACGGTGCTGGCGCGGCGCTGCTCGGGGGCCGGGGCGGGCGCGGCGACCGGGACGGGCTGCGCGGTCAGGGCGCCGCTGACCGTCTGGGTGGCGGCGCAGTCCGGGGTGCGCAGGTGCGCCTGCATGGACTGCGTTCCGGCGGCGGTCACGCGGGCGCGGTAGCTGAGTTCGCGGGTCTCGCCGGGTTGCAGCGTGCCGCTGAACTGGGCGGCGCTCAGGGCTTCCAGTCCGGCGGGGACCATGTCGGCCAGCAGGTACGGCGCGGCGCGCGTGCCGGTGTTCGTGACGCGCAGCGTGACGGTGATCTCGTCGCCGACGGTCGCGTCGCTCAGCGGGTCGCGGCTCAGTTGCAGGGTCGTGACGTCCGGGCGGACGTTCAGGGTGACGCTCTGCTCCTGCGCCCAGGGGGCCAGGCGGGCCGTGACGGTCAGCGGGCCGCTCTGGGTGGCAGTGCCGGTCAGGCGCAGTTCGCCGGGGCGGGCCGCACTCAGGGTGCCCTGCACGGAGTTCAGGCCCTGCACGTTCAGGCCGGCCGTGTCGAGGCTCAGGTCCAGCGGCAGGTCGCCGGCGTAGGCGGTGCTGGCGCGGGCGGTCAGGGTGACGGTGTCGCCCACGCACACGTCGGGTTTGTCGCTGCTCAGGGTCAGGGCGACGGTCGGGCGGATCTTGATGTGCGCCTCGCCCTCGCCGTTTTTCGGGACGGTGACGCTGCCGGTGTCCACGCTGACGTCCGCGCCGGGCACCGGGTCGGGCACCACGGCGTACTGGCCGGGCGCGACGCGCTGCGCGAAGATACCGTCCACCGTGACCGGGGTCTTGCCGACAATGGCCGACGCGGCGGTGGGTTGCGCGCCGCCGGGCAGGATCAGTTCGGCGGTCACGCGCAGCAGTCCGGTCTGGTCGACGCGGCTGATGGTGATGGGTTCGGGCACCCCGGCGCGGGTCAGGCTGAAGCCGACGGTGTTGCTGAACTGGCGGGCCGTGGGCGGCTGGCGCAGTTCCACGGTGTAGTTCCCGGCCTGCGCGGGCAGGGTCAGGTCCGTGAAGGCCAGGTCGGCGCTGACGGTCAGGGGCGTGACGTTGCCCTGCCCGTCGCGCAGGCGGGCCTGGAGTTCCTGGGGGCCGTCGCCGTCGTACATGCGCAGCACGTGGGCCTGCCCGTCGGTGCTGACGTTCACGGCGGGCACCCAGTCCTGCGAGTGCACGTTCACGTTCAGGCGGTCGGCGCTGACCGACGCGCTGATCCCGGCGAGGCGCACGGCGAAGGTGTTCTTGCCGTTGCCCTGCGTGACGGCCTTCAGGCGGTAACGTCCGGCCGGGAGGGTCTGGTCGAGCAGGGTTTCCCAGTCGTGCGCGCCGGGCGTGAAGGTGCGGGTCAGGACAGCCGCGCCGTCCTCGCCGATCAGGGTGAAGGTGGTCGTGACGTCGCTGCGGTTGGCGTCGTACTGCTCGTCACCGTAGTAGGTGTCGCTGCGGTAGTCGCTCTGGTCCAGGCGGGGGCTGTACAGCTCCAGGCGGACGGGACCGTCGAGCGGCACATTCAGCGTGAGGTCCTGATCCCCGACCGACCAGGTGAGACGGTCACCGACCGTGGTGAGCGGCAGGCTGGTGCTGATTTCCTGGGCGCTGGCACTGACGCTGACGGCCAGCAGGGCCGAGAGGGCAGTCGCGAAGCGTTTGAAGTCGGGTTGCACGTTCAGTACCTCCAGCTGATGACCGGGTCGGTGGTGGCGGCCCGTGGCTCGCCTGTCCAGTCAAAGCGGTAGGTGAAGTTTCTCTCACCTGCGTCCAGAGTACCGGCGTAGGTATTTCCGCCTTCTTTCAAAACGGCACCTGTAGGCAGCGGGTCGTTCAGCTGCACGCCTTTCAGGGCGCGGGGTGTGACGACGCGCAGCGTGACCACGTACCCGCCTTCCGTGGCGTACACGGCCTTCTCGACCGTCACGTCACCCACGGTCAGGGTGGTGCGGCGCACGGCGCTGATATCGCCGCCCAGCGGGGCCAGCGGGAAGTCAACGCTGGTCAGGCCGCGCACGAACACCGTCTGCGTGCCGCTCAGCGCGCCGTCCTGCGGGACGTTCAGCGGCGGGTACGGCGTGGTGCCGGGGTCCAGGCGCAGGGCGTGCGTGCCGGTCGGAACGTTCGGGAACGAGTAACGACCTTTCGGATCTGTCACAACCTGCCGCCCCCCGGCCAGCAGCACGCGGGCACGCTCGACGGGGGTGTCCAGCAGCGGGTCGAACAGGCCGTTGCGGTTGCGGTCCACGAACACGGTCCCCACGATGTCGGCGATCGGCGCAAACTTCAGGGGGTTCAGTTTGGTGGTGGCGGTGGCGCGGTTACTGGCGATGGCGCGGGCCACGCCGCCCGCTCCCTTCCCGCTGACCTCCACGGTGTTGATCAGGTCGCCGGTCGCTTCCGGGGTCACGCGCGTCTGGTACGTGATCAGGATCGAACCGCCGGCCGGGATGATCCCGCCGTTCCAGGTGAGGACGCCCGCCGCGATGGCCGGGTCCGCCAGCGGCTGGCCGCCCAGGGTGCTGGTGCCGGGAATGTACTCCAGTCCGCGCGCGGGGGTGTCGTTCACGACCGCGTCGATGATGGCGGTCGTGCGGGACTCGTTGGTGATCTTCAGGGTGTACGTCAGGCGGTCGCCGAAGGTGGCTTCCTTGGCACTGACGGTCTTCTCGATGATCAGTTTGGCCGTCCAGACCGGGGTCTGCACCTCGTTGCTGGGCAGCGGCTGGGTCAGTTCGGTGGTCACGAGGTTGAAGATGTTCTTCAGGGCCTCGCCGTCCTGCGCGCGGGTCGAGACCTGCGTCACGACCGTCAGGCTGCGGCTCTCGCCGGGCGCCAGGGTGCCCAGGTTCCACTGAACCGACTGCGCGCCCGGCTGCCCGCTGACCACGCCGCCGTCACTGGCGCTCGTGAAGTCCACGTGCGCGGGGATCGGGTCGGTCACGACCGCGTTCGTCAGGGCGCGGGTGTAGGGGTTACGGACCGTCAGGGTGTACGTGATGGTGTCGCCCTGCGCGACGGTGCCGCCCGCCGGGATGACCACGGTCTGCCCCGCATCACCCTGCGTGGTCGCCTCGAAGGACTTGGTGAGTTCCGGCAGTCCGGCCTCGACCACGCCCACGAGGTCGCGGGTGGTGTTGCTGGTGCCACGGTCACCGTTGACGGTGATCAGGGATTCCAGCGGCCCGGCCTGCTGCGCGTCGTAGCAGATGCGGACCAGCGCCGTCTGACCGGGGTCCAGCACCAGCGGTTGCGCCAGCGGCTGCCCGTTCTCGCCGTACAGCACGCTGGTCGCGCCGCCCTGCGGGTACGTGACGGTGATGCGGAAGTTGTCGCGCACGTCCCCGGTGTTCTTGACGGTGTGATCGAAGCACACCTGCTGCCCCACCACCGCGAACGCGCGGCTCTGCGAGTCGGCCGGCGTGTTCTCGGGCGCTTCGGGCACCCCGACCGGGCCGATCGCCACGGCCGGCAGGTACCGCACGTCGGCGCTGGCGCTGCCGCTGCTGCTCTTGCCGCCGGTCTGCGCGGTCGCGGTGTTCGGAATGACCTGGTTCTCGGCGGCCGCGCCGGCCAGCATCCGGAAGGTCAGGACGATGCTGGCGCCCGGCGCGAGGCGTTCGGCGCGCACGCGCACGCCGCGCACCGGCGCGACCTCCTGCGCCGTCCAGGTCACGCCGTCCTGGGTGTACTCCAGCGTGCCGGTGTTCGTGCGGGCGCTGCCAGCCACGAAGGTCAGGCCCTGCGCGGCCTGCTCGGCCAGCAGGTCGGTCAGGATCACCTCGCGGCTCTCGCCCTGGCCGGTGTTGCTGGTGCTGACCGTCACGGTCGTCTCGCTGCCGGGCCGCACCAGCGCAGGCGTGAAGGACTTCTGCACGCCCAGCACCGGGGGCGGCCCGACCTGCACGCGGCTCACGTTGTTGCTGTCGGCGCTCTCGCCACCGGCGCAACTGGCGATCAGGTTCACGTACGCGTCGCCCTGCGCGTCACTGGTGTCCACGACCAGCAGCAGCGCGGCGCTGTCGTCGGGGGCCAGGGTCACGCGGTCCACTTCGGGTTCGTTCGTGTCGGGACGGCCGTTGCCGTTCAGGTCGCGGATCACGCGCAGCGCCGGGCTGATGGTGCTGCCCGCCTCGCCGCGCGCCAGGACCGGGAAGTCCCCGGTGGTGTTCCCGGTGTTCACGACCGTGTACTGGAACGCGGCCTGCTCGCCGGGCAGCAGCGTGGCCGACTGCCCCGGCTGCGGCACCGTGCCGTCCGGCGTGACGCTGACCGAGCAGACCGCCTGCACGACCGTGACGATGGTGTTCGACACCGCCCGGACCGGGTCCGGCGAGGTCGGCGGGATGAATTCCGCCTGCGCCTGGTTGGTGATCTCGGTCCCGGCGGGGGTGCGGGCGGCGGCAGCCTGACCCGCCAGGATCAGCAGGCCGGTCAGCATCAGATTGGGGGTCAGGGGGAAGCGGGTCACGGGAGTCTCCTTGCGGGGCGCGCCGGGCAGGGCGCGCAGGTGAAAAGGGGTGGCGCACTCAAATGTGCGGAATTCAATATCGGTTTCTGGTGTTGTGAAGATTCTGGTGTTGTGAAGAGACGCGCCCCGCGTCAGTGCAGGGCGCGTCTCGGGCAGATCAGTTGACGGTGACGGTGAAGTCGGCGGTCAGGGTGGCGCCGGGGGCCAGGGCGTCGGGCAGGTTGTTGCCGTCGGCGTCCACGGCCACGTCGATCACGGTGCCGGCGGCCAGTCCGGCGGCGGGGGCGGTGGCACTCCAGGCGCCGCCGTCCACGCGGTAGATGGTCTTGACGGGCGCGGGGCTCAGGGCCACGCTGACGAAGGAGGTGTTGGCGGGCACGGTATCGCTCAGGAAGAACGCGTTCACATCGGTGTTGTAGGTGTTCTTACCGATGATCCTGTAGCTCAGGGTGTCGCCGGGCTTGGCGCCGTTCGCGCCGCTGGCGGTGTAGTCGGTGGGGTTGTCGATGCCGTTCTTGGGGTCGGTTCCGGCGACCACGCCAGCCTTGGCGATGAACTTGGCGACGGCCACGGACCCGGCGGGCGCCACGCGGATGATGTTGTTCGTGTCGGTCATGGGGATGGTGCTGTAGTTCCCCACGGCGTTCTGCGTGACGGTGTAGTCGCCGGTCAGCGTGCCGGCCGGCACCTGGATGACCGCCACGGGCTTGTACTCGGTGCCGGGGGCCACGACGGGCGTGATGAACTTGTTGTAGTCGGGGCTGGCCGGGTCGGTGCTGACGCGGGGCAGCAGGGAGCCGTCCGGCGCGTAGTACAGGACCGGGACGACCACGGGGTTACCGGTCACGGCGTCGGTCAGGGTGACGGTGCCGCTCAGGGTGTAGCTGTCGTTGTACTGGCCGTTGTTCACGACGTCCATCGGGAAGGTGGCGGTCGCGTCGCTGAAGTCCGGGCTGCTGATGCCGCTGTTCACGCCGTTGGGGTTCACGGTCTGGACGGGCGCGGGGGTCGCGGCGGCACCCAGCGTGCCGGTGGCGTCACCGAACTGCGCGGCGGGCGGCAGGATGGTGTTCTTGGTGTTGCTGTTCGACACCAGACCGGCGTCCTTCAGAGAGTCCGCACCGATGACCACGCTGATCGGGGCGATGGGAGCCGAGTCGTTCGCGTCGGGGTAGGTGACTTCCGTGCGGTACACGACGGTGCTGCCGTCCGGGACAGTCACGGTGGGGTACTGCGCGACGGTCGGGTTGGTCGGGTCGACGGACACCTTGATGGGCTCGCCGGTCACGGGGTCCAGGAAGCGGATGGTCACGCCGGTCGCGGTGTTCGTGAACACGCCGGTGGCCGGGTCGAAGGTGTAGGCGGGGTCGGGCGTGCCGTCGGCCAGCGCCGGGAACAGCTGCACCTTGTCGGTCGCGCCGCCGGTGTTGGTCAGGGTGTTCGTGAACACGACCTTGTCGGGCGTGGTGTTCGTATCGGCGGCCGGGTAGGCGATCTGCTCGTCACCGGCGACGTTCGTGGCGATGGGCGTGCCGCCGGGGGTGGGGTCGGTCGCGCCGCCGGGCACGGGGCTGGGCGTGGCGGGGGGCGTGGTGGGGGCGGGCGTGATGTAACCGGGCGCGCTGACGACCGGGGTGTTGTCGCCGACCTTGCCGACCACTTCGGTGGGCACGCTGACGCTGGTGACGGGCGGCACGCTGGCCGGGGGCAGGGGGTTCCCGGCGCTGTCGACGGGCGTGCCGGGGTTGGTGTTGGGGTTGTTGTCCAGCGCGGGGGCGTACACCGTGATGCGCGTGAACTGCAGGTCGGTGTTGACGGCCTTGTTCTCTTCCTGGATGGTGGTGCCGCTGGCGTAGCCGTTGCCGGGGGTGACCAGGGGATCGGCGCCGGCGGTACCGACCACGGTGCCCTCGGGGGACGCACCGAACACGCTGGTGGGGGTGATCAGGGCCGGGTCGGTGGGCAGGGTGATGACCTGCGCGATCTTCACGATGCCCTCGTCGGCGGGGGTGGAGGGATCGTCGGGGGTGACGGTCACGGCGGTGCCGGCCGGAATCTCGGCGCCCAGGCTGCCGTCGGGGTTCACGCGGTAGTACTTGACGGTCGAACCTGCGGCGCTGCCGGTGGTGTCGGCGTTCACGACGATGTCCAGGGGGGTGTTGCCCTTGTTGACCAGCGAGTAGGGGGTGGTGATGACCTGACCGGGGACCGCGCCGGTGGTGAGGACCGGGGTGGTGGTGATGGTGTTGCCGTCGGTGGTGCCGTCGGTGTAAACGATGTCAAAGTCGGGCTTGGGCAGCACGACGGTCTGCACGGTGTTCGAGGTGCTGCTCAGGGTGCTGCCGGCGTTGGCGGGATCCTCGAAGCTGGCGGTCGCGGTGTTCTCGATGGTGGTGCCGGCCAGGGTGCCAGCGGCGCCTGCGGAACCGGCGGCCAGGGCGGCCATCAGGGCGATCAGTTGGGTGCTACGTTTCATGGTTTTCCTCCGGGAAAAGAAAGTGGGCGGGTCGGGGGGGGCGGGGTGAACCTGCTGAAGTTCAGCGGACCTGGGCGCGGTAACCGAATTTCAGTGCCTGATTGGCGCTGATTTCACGGATCGTCCAGCGGACGGTCGTGTACTCGCTGGGTTTCACTTCCACCTCCTTGATCACGCTTTTGCCGTTCTCGGTGACCGTGATCTTCTTTTTCAGCGGAGCAACGGCAAAGGTCTTGCCGCCGTCGATGGAGTACTCGGTGAGGGCCACGTTCATGCCCTTCTCGGGGGCGACGTACATGGTGGCCTTGGGGACGGGCAGCGTGACGGGCACGCTGGCCAGGGGGTTCTTGGAGGTGTTGCGGACCGTGACGATCTGGCTGATGACGTCGCCCGGCAGCACGGTCCTGGGGTTGGGGGACAGCTGCTCGGTGACCTTGCCGTCGACCTTGACGCTGCGGACCAGAGCGGTGCTCAGGTCCAGGCTCAGCGGACTGGCGTTCTGCGCCAGGGCCGTGCCGATCAGCAGGGTGCTCAGGATGATGGGGATGCGGATGTTCATGCGTTCTCCTTGAGGGCGGCGGGTCGGGCTGTTCTGAGCAGACCGCTCGTCTAACTGAAGGCAGCGTAGGAATCACGGTCTTACGGGTGACTTACAGAATTTGTGAGAATTCCGGCATGGCTGGAATAGCCGCACAACTGACCGGGCAACCCGCTGCGGCGCACGTCTCACGAAAACCCGAAACAACCCATGAGGCCGACATTTTCGGGGTAATGGGCCGGGCAGGGCCCGTCAAGCGGTCCTGGCATGGCCCCCTCTGGGGGTACTGCGGCGGCACCCTGCTGACCGCCGCCGCCAGACAGAAGACCGCCCCCGAGAACAGGGAGCGGCCTTACCGGTGCACGGGACCAGCGCGCGGGGGGAGCAGGGCCAGGGCTACCGGCCGAAGCGGCGGTCGCGGCCCTGGAAGTCCCGCAGGGCGCGCAGGAAATCCACGCGGCGGAAACCGGGCCAGTACACGTCACAGAAGTAGTACTCGGAGTACACGCTCTGCCACAGCATGAACCCGGACAGGCGGATCTCGCCGCTGGTGCGGATGATGAAATCCGGGTCGGGGATGTCGGCGGCGTACAGGTGCGCGCTGATGTGCTCGGGGCTCAGGTCGGCGGCGGCCTGCGCGAGGCTCAGCCCGGCCTGCTGCTGCTCGTGCAGGTGACGTTTGACGGCGTCCACGATCTCCTCGCGGCCCCCGTAGCCGACGGCGATGTTCAGACGCATGCCGTCGTACTGCGCGGTCTTCTCTTCGAGGTCTTTCAGGGCGGCCAGTACCTGCGGCGGGAACCCGTCGTGCTGCCCGATGGCGCGCACCCGCACGCGGTTGGCGTGAATGCGCGGGTCGGTGGCGAGGTTGCGGGCTTCCTTTTCCAGCAGACCCAGGATGTGCGCCAGTTCGGCCGGGTCGCGGCTGGCGTTGTCGGTGGACAGCACCCAGATGGTCGCGGCGGGAATCCCGAGTTCCAGGCACCACTGCAGCACCTCGTGCGCCTTGTCCGCTCCGAACGAGTGGCCCATTTCACGCTGGATGCCGCTGGCACGGGCGAACCGGCGGTTCCCGTCGAGAATCAGGCCCAGGTGGCGGGGCAGGTGCCCGTGATCCGTGACCTCACGCGCCAGACGTTGTTCATAGCCCCACAGCAGGGCGCCGCGGGCCGCGTTCCGCGTTTTCTGGATGGACCGGACGGCGACTTTAAGCGGCTCACGCGACATGCACGCAGTCTAACGCGCCGGGCGGCGTTCACGCCCCCCGAACGGACGAGGCGGCCCCGTGCGCCCGCGCGGTCACAGCCCCACCTTCACAGCAGCGCGGGCTGCGCGGCCAGGGCCAGCGCCTTCTGATCCAGCCGCGACAGGGCCTCGTCGGCCACCACGTGGCGCGGCAGGTCGGCCTGCGCGGCGTACAGGTGCAGCGTGACGCGGCGGTGCGTCATGACGTGCGTCAGGGTGCCCAGGAACGCGCCGGGGCTGGCGTTCAGGCGGGCGCACAGGCGCTCCAGGGCCGCCTGCGGGGTCTCGCCGCTGGCGAGCGGTTCGGCCGGCAGGCCCATCAGGCCGCCCAGCAGCGTGCCCGCGCGGCGTTCCAGTGCCGCCCGTTGCGGCGTGCCGATCAGGACGGCCACCACCGGTACGTCCGGCACGGCGGCGCGCACCTTCGGGGCGGGGTAGGCGGCGGGCGCCCCGGACGCGAACGCCGCGCACCAGCCCTGCAACGGGCACGCGCCGCAGCGGGGCGCGGCGGGCGTGCAGACGGTCGCGCCCAGGTCCATGACCGCCTCGTTCCACGCGCCGGGCCGCGCCGGGTCCAGCAGCGCGTCGGCGCGGGCCTGCACCCAGGCGGGCGTGGGCTGCGCCTCGGCGTGCAGGCGGGCCAGGACGCGGCGCACGTTGCCGTCGTTCACGGCGCGGGCCTCGTTCAGCGCGAGGCTGCTGACAGCCGCCGCCGTGTACGGCCCCACGCCCGGCAGGGCCAGCCACCCGTCATACGAACCGGGAAAGCCGTCCTGCGCGACCTGCTGCGCGGCCCGGTGCAGGTTCCGCGCGCGGGCGTAGTACCCGCAACCCTCCCAGGCTTTCAGGACTGCTTCCTGCGGCGCGGCCGCGAGATCCTGCACGGTCGGGAAGGCTGTCAGAAAACGGTCATAGTAGACCGTTCCACGCGCCACCTGCGTCTGCTGAAGCAGAATTTCCGCGACCCACACGCGGTACGGGTCCCGCGCGCCCTCCGGCCCGGCACGCCAGGGCAGGGTGCGGCCGGTCCGGTCGAACCACGCCAGCAGCGCCGCGCGCACCGCCGACAGATCAACCGGGGCCAGATCAGCCAGGGCCGGGGCAGCGGCGGGCAGCGCGGAGGCGGGTGATGCGGTACGGGTCACGCGGGCAGTCTAGGGCCGCCCGGACCGCGCGACGGGCGCGTCCGACACCATCCCGAAACGGCCCACCGCACCTGCCGCAGCACAGGAAAACACCCCGGCGCTTCGGCTTTCCGGGGTGCAGGACGGGCGGGTGGCGTTCAGGCGCGCGCGACCTCACGGGCGGGCGTGCGGACGCGGCGGCGCACACCCTCGGCGTACTCGGACAGGTCGGCCAGCAGTTCCGGCACGCCCACCCGCAGCAGGTACTGCCCGCCGGGCAGGGGCGTCAGGGCCAGGAAGGGCGCGCGGGTCAGGGTGTCGAGGATGCTGCCCAGTTCGGCGTAGTTCACGCCGCTGCCCAGCCGCTCGGCGAGGCGCGGCACGCTGACCACCGAGTGCGCCGGCTGCTGCGCGAGCGTGAGCAGCACGAAACTGAACGCGCCGCGCTGCGCGAGGTGAGAACTGACCAGTTCCGCCACGCTGGCCGCCGATTCCAGGTCGATGCTCCCGGCCTTCCAGTACCCGCGCAGGTCCACCGGGGACAGCGGCGCCAGTTGCGCGTGCTCGATCAGCGCGGCCAGCGCCTCGCGGGTCAGGCAGGGCGTGTTCGCCGGGCGGCTGGTCTCGGAGGTCAGCAGCACGCAGTAATCGGCGTTCTCCTTCCAGGCGGGTGTCTGAAGGGCGTCCTCGCTGGTGGCGACCAGCACCGAGTACCCGTGCGTGCCCAGTTCGGCGTTCAGGCGCAGCACACCGCCGCCCAGGTGCTCCAGGCGGTAGCCGGTCAGGGCCGCCAGTTCCGCCAGTTGCGCCCCGGCGTCCAGCGCCCTGGTATCGGGTGCGGCGGGACTGGACGCGGCGGGGGCAGGCACGGCGGGGGCCGGGGCGACCGGCGCGGTCAGGACGGCGGCCGGGGCGTCGAAGTTCACGTCCAGCGTGCGCAGGGGCGCACTGGACCCGCCGGAGGGTACCGCCCGCACGCTGGCCGAGGCGGCCCCGCTGGGCTGCACCGTGCCCTGTTGCACCGTGCCCTGTCGCACCGTGCCCCGCTGGGCAGGCGCGGACTGGGCAGCGCCGGGCTGGGCAGTGCCGGACTGCACGCGGGCCGTGCGGACCTCCGTGACACGCACCTCGGCCGGACGCGCCTCGGGCGTCACGGCCTGCGGCGCGGCGGACTTCTGCGCCTCCGGCCTGGGTGCGTCCAGGGTGGAGGCGTCCGGTTTGCGCACCTCGGATTTCTGCACGTCGGATTTCTGCGCGTCTGGTCTCTGCGTTTCTGGTCTCTGCGCGTCGGCCTTCGCCTGCGGGACGGGCGGGGTGACGGTCTGCGTGCGGATCTCACGGACGTGCGGCGTGGACGACACCACCACGCGGCGCGTCTCGGGCGGGCGCGGCACCTCACGGCGCGGCTGCGGGGCCGGGGCGTGCGGTTTCACGACCGACTCGACCTGATACCGGCCCGGCGCGAGCGTCGTGAGGATCAGTACGTCGTTCACGCCCAGGTGCTGCGCGTGGTACAGCCCGCCCAGCCCCCACACCCGCATGCGGTCCAGGTCCACCTGCACCGGGTGCTCATCGCCTTTCTCGTCGACCAGCACGGCCGGTCCCGCGTTCGGGAAGGTGCTTTCCAGGTACTTGAGGAGACGCAGACTGCCTTCCTGAAGGCAGGGACGGGTAACGATGTACCGGATTGATTTCACGCGATGACTCCTCCGTTGCGAGCGTCCCTGGGCACTCGGGGCGCGTCGGGTGTGGGTAAATTGTTCCTAAAGTAGCAGAAATACTCGCGCGCAACCGCAGATTTTCCCGCACGGCAGCATGACCGGCCCTCATGAGGGCAGGCTGGGACCCGCGTGCCGCCCGACCCGGCCCCTGCCGTATCCTGACCCGCATGACCGACCCCACGACACCCGGCGCCGTTCAACTCGTGCAGGCCTACTACGACGCCTTCAACCGCGGCGACGCGCCCGGCATGCTGGCCCTGCTGACCGACGACGTCCGCCACGACATCAACGAGGGCGACACGCAGACCGGCCTGGACGCCTTCCGCGCCTTCCTGGCCAAGATGGACGCCCACTACCGCGAGCGCGCCGAGGACCTGGTCGTCATGGCCACCCCGGACGGCACGCGCGCCAGCGCCGAGTTCGTCATTCACGGCGAGTACCTGAAAACCGACCCCGGCCTGCCCGAAGCGGCCGGGCAGCGGTACGTGCTGCCGGTCGGCGCGTTCTTCGACCTGCGCGGCGGAAAGATCGCCCGCGTCACCAACTACTACAACCTCGCGGACTGGACCCGGCAGGTCGGGCAGGGCAGCGCTTGAACCTGAGCGTCACCACCGTCGGCGGGCCGGAACTCGCCCCGTTCATTCCCGAACTGGCCCGCCTGCGAACCCTGGTGTTCCGCGCGTACCCGTACCTGTACGACGGCGACCCCGCCTACGAGGAACGCTACCTGCAGACGTACCTGAACGCCCCGGACGCGATCATCGTGCTGGCCCGTGACGGCGAGGCCATCGTGGGGGCCAGCAGCGCCCTGCCGCTCACGCAGGAGACCGACGACATCCGCGCGCCCCTGCACGCCCCGGAATTCGACCCGGCTGACGTGCTGTACCTGGGCGAGAGCGTCCTGACCGCCGAGTACCGCGGGCGCGGCCTGGGTCACGCCTTCTTCGACCACCGCGAGGCGCACGCCGCCCGCCTGGGCCTGCGCACCACCGCGTTCTGCGCCGTGCAGCGCCCGGACGACCACCCGGCGCGGCCCACCCCGTACCGCACGCACCACGCCTTCTGGGCCGCGCGCGGCTACACGGAACGCCCGGACCTGACCACCACCCTGAGCTGGAAGGACCTGGGCGACCACCACGAAACGCCCAAACCCATGCGCTACTGGATCAGGAAAACCCAGACCGGGGGATAGTCACGGCCCCGTGACAGGACCGGGCCGAACACTCAGCGGCCACCACCTCAGCGGTGACCGTTCTGGGCGGCCTTCTCGGCATCCTGGCGTTTCTTCGCCTGCGCCCACGAGAACGACCGGAACGCATCCACCGCGAACCACACCGCCAGGACCGCCCCCACGCCCGCCCACACCCAGCTCTGGGACTGCGCGGACAGGAACGCCAGGACCGCACACAGCACGGCCAGCGCAACGCTAGAGGCGAACACGATATGGGGGGGCACGCGACGACCGAACATGCCACGCAGCGTACCCCCCGCACTCTTACTCGCCTCTGTCGCGCAGGTTCAGAGGTCCAGGGTCCGGCTGAGGATCACGCCCTGCAACTCGTCGGTGTCGTACCCGCAGGCGCGGTAGAAGGTCTGCGCCTCCTCGCTGTCGGCGGCCACCCACACGCTGCGGACGCCCTGTTCGCGCATGTGGGCGTGCAGGGCCGAGACCAGGGCGCGGCCCACGCCACGCCCCCGCCAGTCCTGGCGGACGCCGATCTCCTCGAACATCACGTCCAGCGGGTCGCCGTTGCGGCGGCGGTGCCGGTACGCCATCAGGAACCCCACCGGGTGGCCGCTGTCGTCCTCGGCGTGCCAGTGACACACGCCAGGGTCGCTGAGGTACGCGCGGGCGGCGTCCGGGGTCAGGGGTGGGCTGGGCGGTTCGTCCGTGAAGTCGGTCTCGTCGTGCGCGAGGCGTTCCAGGGCGGCCTCGTCGCCGGGTCCCAGGCGGCGGATGCGGAAGGGAGTCATGGGTCATGATGCACCGGCCGCGACGGGGGGAGTGAGCCAGCGCTTCTGCGTGCGGGCTGACGCTCTGCCCTGGCGCGGGCGTGGCAGACTGCGCGGGATGCCGGATTTCGACGTGATCGTGATGGGGGCGGGCCACAACGCGCTGGTGACCGCCGCGTACGCCGCGAAGGCGGGCCTGAAGGTGGGCGTGTTCGAGCGGCGGCACATCGTGGGGGGCGCCGTGAGTACCGAGGAACTGGTGCCGGGGTACCGCTTCGATTACGGCGGCAGCGCGCACATCCTGATCCGCATGACGCCCGTGGTGCGGGAACTGGAACTGACGCGGCACGGCCTGCACTACCTGGACGTGGACCCGATGTTCCACGCGTCGGATGGCGAGACGCCCTGGTTCATCCACCGGGACGCGGGGCGCACGGCGCGGGAACTGGAGGCGCTGTTTCCCGGTCAGGGTGAGGCGTACACGAAATTCCTGGATGACTGGACGCCTTTTGCGCGCTCCGTGGCGGACCTGTTCAACTCCGCGCCGGGACCGCTCGACATGGGGAAGATGGTGGTCAGCAGTGGGAAGGGCAAGGACTGGATGGAGCAGCTGCCCCGGATTCTGCGTCCGTACGGGGACGTGGCGCGGGAGTACTTCACCGAGGAGCGGGTGCGCGCCCCGCTGGTGTGGATGGCGGCGCAGAGCGGCCCGCCCCCCAGTGACCCCCTGAGTGCGCCGTTCCTGCTGTGGCACCCGCTGTACCACGAGGGTGGTGTGGCGCGGCCCAAGGGCGGCAGCGGCGGCCTGACGAAAGCCCTGAAACGCGCCATCGAGGCGGACGGCGGGCAGGTGTTCGTGAACGCGCCGGTGAAGGACATCCTCGTCAAGGATGGGAAGGCGCAGGGCGTCCGGCTGGAGAACGGCGAGACGTACACCGCCCGCGCCGTCGTGTCCGGCGCGCACATCCTGACCACGGCCGGCGCCCTGCCGGACGAGCATGTGCCCGCCGCCGCCCGGCAGGTCCGCGTGGGCAACGGCTTCGGCATGGTCCTGCGCCTCGCCCTGAGCGAGAAGGTCAAGTACCGCCACCACCGGGAACCCGACAGCCGCGTCGGCCTGGGCCTGCTGATCAAGAACGAACAGCAACTCATGAAAGGCTACGGCGAGTACCTCGCAGGCGAACCCACCAAGGACCCGCCCCTGATCGCCATGAGCTTCAGCGCCGTGGACGACTCGCTCGCCCCGCCCGGCGGCGAGGCCCTGTGGCTCTGGGCGCAGTACTACCCCTACGAACTCAGCAGCGGCTCCTGGGAAACCAGAACCGCCGAAGCCCGCGAGAACATCCTGAACGCCTTCGAACACTACGCGCCCGGCACCCGCGACACCATCGTCGGCGAACTCGTCCAGACCCCGCAGTGGTTAGAGACGAACCTCGGCCTGCACCGCGGCAACGTCATGCACCTAGAAATGAGCTTCGACCAGATGTTCTCCTTCCGCCCCTGGATGAAAGCCAGCCAGTACCGCTGGCCCGGCGTGCAGGGCCTCTACCTGACCGGCGCCAGCACCCACCCCGGCGGCGGCATCATGGGCGCCTCGGGCCGCAACGCCGCGCAGGTCCTCGTGAAAGACCTGACGCGGCGCCGATGGCGGTGAGTGGGGCTGTGGGCTCTGAGCTGTGGGCTGTGAGCAGAAAAGGGTGCTGTCCTGCTCCCTCTTCCCTCGTGGGAGAGGGTCGGGGTGAGGGGGCGTGTCCGCCGCGCTCCCGCCTGATTCACCGGAGGCATCCTTGATCCGCCGTGTGGGTGCAGGTATTGCTGTACTGCACGCTGAGTCCGTCCTGCTGGTGCGCCGGGGCGATAACGCCCTGTGGGACGTGCCGGGTGGTGGTTCGGACGCCGGGGAGTCGCCGGAGGACACTGCTCGGCGGGAACTGCGCGAGGAAACGGGCCTGAGCGTGGGCGCGCTGCGCTCACTGGGCGTGTTTCCCCACCGGCACACGTACCCGGACGGGAACGTGGTGGCGTGGGAGACGCACGTGTTCACGGCCGACTTTGGAGGTGGGGAGCCGCGCGCCTCGGATGACGCGGCCCAGGTGCGCTGGTGGCCGCTGGCAGCCCTCCCCGACGACGTGTCGGAGGCGACCGGCACGTACTTCGCGGCGTTGACGGCGGTGCGGGCGTGAGGGTGTCCCTCTCCCCCACCGTGTGGCGTGCCGGACTGGCGTTCGCGGCGCTGGGCGTGGCGTTCCTCGGGGCGTTGCTGGTCATGGGCAGGAATCCCGTGGGTTGGGTTCTGATTGCGCTGGGCCTGCCGTTGTCGGGCGTGCTGGCGCTGGCGGGGGACGCGCTGGGTCCGGAGTTCCCGGAGGTGCTGGGCGAGCGGCTGGCGGGCCTGCTGGCGGCGACGCGGCCGTGGATGGCGCTGGTGGCGCTGTACGTGGCGCTGAAGATTCCGGTGCCGTTGTGGCCGGAGGGGTTCCCGGTGCTGGGGCTGGCGAGTACGGCGGCGCTGTGCGCGGCGGCGCTGGCGTTCGTGTGGGAGCGCGCAGGGTGGCTGCGGGCGGCGCTGATGCTGGTCGTGTCGTTCGGGGTGGGGCTGGGCGTGGAGTTGCTGGGGAGCCGGACGGGCATTCCGTTCGGGGATTACACGTACGCGGGGGCGCCCGCGCCGACGCTGCTGACCGTGCCGTTGATCGTGCCGCTGGGGTGGTTCGCGTTGACGCTGACGGCCACGAGCCTGTCGCGCGGACGGCCGTGGCTGGCGGGCGCGCTGATGATGCTGTGGGACGTGGGCCTGGAACCCCTGATGACCGCGCAGGGGTACTGGACGTGGACGGACCCGCTGCCGCTGTGGGCGGGCGCGCCCGTGCAGAACTTCCTGGGGTGGTGGGCGGTCGGGTGGGGCCTGTCGTGGGTGTTCACGGGGCTGGCGCCGGGGCTGTTCGGGCGGGCCGGGGCGGGCTGGGCGCTGCCCGGCTGGCTGGAGCGGGTGGACGGGAACGTGCAGGCGAGCCGCGTGCCGTCCCTGAGCCTGCTGCCCGGTGCGCGCCGGGCCGGTGAGGGCCTGGATTTCCGGGTGGTGTACGCGACCGAGGCGTTCTTCCTGCCGGGCGGGCTGGTACTGGTGGGCCGCTACGCGGAGGCGGCGGTGACGCTGGCGGCCATGGGGCTGGGGTTGGGGCTGGCGCGGGCGCTGCGTCCGGGTCGGCGTGCGGTGGCCCGTGCCCGGTAAGCCCAGGTCCGGGCAGGCTGGGGAGGACCGTCACGCCTGGGCGACGTGGCTGCTGTCGCGCAGCGTGAGCCGCAGCGTGCGCGGCGCTCTGGGCGGCGTGTGGGTGCGCGGGCCGGTCCCGGCGGGCGGCGCGGTCCTGGCCCCGAATCATCACTCCTGGTGGGACGGGTACGTGCTGCGCGAGGCGGCCCTGTGGGCGGGCAGCGAGTTCACGGTGCTGATGGGCGCGCGGCAGCTGTCGCGCTTTCCGTTCCTGCGGCGCGTGGGCGCGGTGAGAGCCGATGAGGTCCGGGCGGGCGTGCGGCGGGCGCGGGTGGGGTGGCTGGTGGTGTTCCCGGAGGGCGCGGTGCAGCCGGCCGGGCCGCTGCGGGCCGTGCAGCCGGGCGCGGCGTGGATTGCGGGCGCGGCGGGCGTGCCGCTGGTGCCGGTGGCGCTACGGGTCGTGATGCGCGGCGCGCAGGCACCCGAGGCCTTCGTGCGCTTCGGGTGGCCGGTGGCGGGGCCAGATCTGGAGGGCGCCTTGCAACGCGAACTGGCCGCGCTGGACGCCGGGCTGCTGGACAGCGACCCGGAGGCCCCGCCTGCCGGGTACCTGCGGGCCGTGCCGGGCCGCGCGAGCCGTTCGGAGCGGGTGGACCTGCCCTCAAGGCTGCTGACCCTGATCACCGGAGACCGCTGATGCGCCGCGCCGCGTGGACTGCCGCGTGGGGGCGGGCGCAGCGGCCCGTGCAGGCGCTGCTGCTGGGCTGGCTGGCGACCAAGGCGGCGGTGCTGGCCGTGAACGCCGTGACCTTCCCCCGCCTGCGCCCGGCACCCACCCCACGTGGGGGGCCACGCGTGTCCATCCTGATTCCGGCGCGGGACGAGGCGCACAACCTGCCGCGCACCCTGCCCGGCGTGCTGGCCCAGGGGGCGTTCGAGGTGCTGGTGCTGGACGACGGCAGCGGCGACGGGACCGCCGACGTGGCCCGCCGCCTGGGCGCGCGGGTCCTGACGGGCGAGCCCAGACCGGACGGCTGGAACGGGAAACCCTGGGCCTGCCAGCAACTGCTGCGCGCGGCGCGCGGCGAGGTCCTGATCTTCACGGACGCGGACGTGGACTGGCACGCGGGCGCACTGGGCGGCCTGCTGAGCGAACTGACCCGTTCCGGCGCGGACCTGCTGAGCGTTCATCCCCGGCAGGCGAACGCGGGCCTGGGCGCCCGCCTGCTGACGCCGCTGGTGGACGCGGCCGTGCTGTCGTACTTCCCGTTTCCGCTGACGCGTCTGCGCCACCCCATGACCTCGATCGCCAACGGGCAGGTCATGGCGTTCCGCCGCGCCGCCCTGAGCCGCGTGGGCGGGTACGCGCCCGTCCGGGCCGAGGTGCTGGAGGACACCCGCCTCGCGCAGCACCTGGGCGCGCAGGGCTTCCTGGTGTCCACGGCGCTGGGCCGCGCGTGCATCGGGGTGCGCATGTACCGCACGTACCCGGAGTCGGTGGCGGGCTTCAGCAAGAACGTCCTGCCGCTGCACTTTCACTCGCGGCCGCTGCTGCTGCTGGCGGCCGCCGCGCACCTGGGCGCGTACACCCTGCCGTGGTTGCTGCGCCCCTGGCTGCGCGGCCCCGGCTGGACGGCCCTGCGCGTGGCCGGGCTGGTGGAACGCACGCTGGTCAGCGTGGTCGCCGGTCGCCGCGCCCCCGCCGACCTGGCCGAGGGGCTGCTGGGCCCCCTCACGCCGCTGCTGGCGCTGCCCGTGTACCGCCGCGCCCTGCGCCGCACCGTCACCTGGAAGGGCCGCCAGTACAGACAGTGACGCAGTACCGGCAGTGACGCCTCACCCCCTGCCGGTGGCAGGGCCCTCTCCCCAGGAGAGAGGGGAACTTCCCTGAACGCCCGGCAGGCTGGGCTTCATGGGCGCCTCAGGTGTGGGGAGGAGGCTCGGGGTATGTCGTCCAACCGGGTCCGTCTGGCTGCCGCTCTGCTCCTGTCGTTCCTGCCTGTGGCGTCTGGGGCGGGCTTCACCGAGGCGTCGTTCGCGCAGGTGGGCGCGGGCGTGTGGAAGCCGGTGCGCTTCTGGTGCGACACGCCGGGGCGGGTGCTGGCGCTGTCCGGGGCGGGGGCCGGGGCGGGCACGCTGACGGAGTGGGTGGGCGGCGTGCGCTCGCAGGTGCCCGTGACGGTCGGCGCGGATGATCCGGGGGCGGGTCAGGTGTACACGCCGCTGACCTTCGCGGGCCGCAGCGCACCGGCGCCGGGGTTCTTCGTGCACAGCAGCAACGTGCAGAACGTGCAGGACCCCGCATACCGCATGACGCACGTCAGTGAGTTCCGGGTGCCTGCCGGGTCGTTCAGGTGCCGTTACGTGCCACAGGCGGCGGTCGTGGCGGCCACCGCGCGGCACAGCGTGACCGTGTGGGAGGCGGGTGGGCGGGTCACGTACGCCAGCCGCAACCGCGACGGCACGCCGGGCGTGCAACTGACCGGCGGCGCGCACGTCACGGGCGGGGGGCGGGACGAGTACCGCTGGAACCGGGGGGGGTACGGGTACGTGCTGGTGGTCGGCACCGCTCAGTATCCGGGCGGCGAGTTGCGGGTCGAACGGGCCGGGCGGGTCCTGAGCCGCGAGCCGCTGCTGGCGTACACCGTCAGCCGCGCCCGCTGAGGGCCGGGTGCGCCCGTACCTTCCGGGCGGGGTCCGCTGCTCTATGCTCGGCAGCGTGAGCACAGGTGGGAGTGTGTGGGCGTGAGGCGGCAACCGGGACATGTCGCGGTGATCGGCGCGGGGTTCGCGGGGCTGGCGGCGGCGCTGCGGCTGGCGCGGGCCGGAGCGCGGGTAACGGTGCTGGACGCGCTGGACGGGCCGGGCGGCAAGGCGGCGCTGGGCTTCCCGGAGTTCTCGAGCGGCCCGACGGTCGTGACCATGCCGCAGGTGTTCCGGGCGCTGCACGCGCGGCTGGACCTCCCGACACCCACCCTGACGGCCGCGCGGCCCACGACCACCTACCACGGCGCGGGCGGCCGGATCTTCGCGCCCGAGGCGCTGCACGTGGCGGGCAGTCTGGACTCCACGCTGGCGCAACTGTCGCCCGCCGAGGGGCGGCGGTACGCGGCGCTGCTGGCCTCGTCGCGGCGCATGTACCTGGACGCGCAGGACACGTTCCTGTTCGCGCCGCCGCCCGGCCCGGCCCGGCTGGCCCGGTACGCCCTGACGCGCGGTCGGCGGGCCGCGCCGCTGGTGCCGCTGCACCGCTTCGTGCGCTCGGGGTCGTTCATGACGCCGTTCTGGCTGCGCTTCGCCACGTACCTGGGCGCCGACCCGTACCGCGCGCCCGCCGTGCTGCACAACATCGCGTGGGTGGAACTCGGGTACGGCGTGTGGCACCTGCGCGGCGGCCTGCTGGACCTGGCCCGGACGCTGCACGCGCAGGCGGTGGGGCTGGGCGTGCGCTTCGAGTTCGGGACGCGCGTCACCAGCCTCAGCACGCACGGCGGGCAGGTGCTGGGCGCGCACACCAGTCAGGGGGCGTTCGCGGCCGACGCCTGGGTCAGCGCCGCCGACCGCGCCCTGACGCTCTCCTGGCTGGGCGAGAGCGAGAAACCCACGCCGCGCGGCGTGAGCGGCTTCGCGCTGCAACTGCGCCTCTCGGAGGACCGGGGGCAGGCGCACCACATCCACTGGCCCGCCGAGTACGCCCGCGAGTGGCGGGACATCCGCGCCGGACGGCTCCCGCGCGACCCGACGCTGTACCTGCACCTGGACGGCACGCGCGCCTTCCTGCTCGTGAATGCCCCCCCGGACCCCGCCGTGGCGGGCGACCCGCGCGAGTACGGCGCGTGGCTGCTGGCACGCCTTCAGGACCGCCTGCGGACCAGTGAAGGTGGGCCGCTGCCCGTGCAGGAATGGCAGGCGCTGTCGCCCGCCGAGTACGCCCGCACCGCCCGCGCCGGCGCGCTGTACGGCCGCGCCCCGCACGGCCTGAGCGGCAGCCTGCGCCCCAGCTGGACGCTCCCGCACGCCCGGAACCTCGCGCAGGTGGGCGGCACCGTCCACCCCGGCGGCGGCGTGCCCCTGAGCATCCTCAGCGGCTGGAACGGCGCCGGGCAACTGCTGGGCCTCCCCTTCGACGACCTGGACGGGCGGCAGGTGCCGGGCATGACCGGCAGTACGGCAGACACCTGGGACGACCTAACCGGGCCGGAATTCTGAACCGGGGGTAGGATCGCGGCGCTGCGCAGTCGGACCGAATACGCAGCCGGACTGAAGCGGAGGCCAGACCACCCGGCCTTCACACGGGGCATAAGATGACCTCATGACGGCCCCGCCCGAACTGCTGACCCTCGGTTCCCTGCGGGCGGCGCAGGTGCCGTTCAGGCGGGAGAAACCACTGCTGCTGCTGGCGTACCTGAGCCTGCGCGGCCCGCAGGAGCGCCGGGCCGTCGCGCGCCTGTTCTGGCCGGACGCGACCGATCCCATGAACAGCCTGTCCGTGGCGCTGGGGCAACTGCGCCGCGCGTCCGGCACGCTGGTGCTGGTCCACACGACCGACACGCAGGTGAGCACCACCCTGACCTGCGACGTACCCGCCCTGCTGCGCGCCTGCGCCGACACCGACCTGAGCGGCGCGCAGACCCTGTACCGGGGGGCTTTCGCGGCGGGCCTGCCGGACGCGGACCTGTCCGATGAACTGGCCGGGTGGGTCACCGCGACCCGCGAACACTGCGCGGCCACATACCGCGACCTGCTGCTCGGTCAGGCCCGTCAGGCGGCAGAAACCGATGCCCTGCGGGCCGGGGAGTGGGCCGCCCAGGCCTACGCCGTGGCCGGGGCTGCGCCGCCCGCCCCGCCGCTGTTCCGGGAACTGCACGCCCTGCTGCGCGCCGCCGGACACCCGGACGCCCCGCTGCTGGAACGCGACGCGGCCAGCCTGAACGTCACGCTCAGCGCGCCGGCTCCGCCGCTGCCGGGCCGGCAGGCCGAACTTCAGCAGTTGACGCACCTGTCGGCCGGCGAGACGCTGTGGGTACGCGGACCGGCCGGGATCGGCAAGAGCGCACTGCTGCGCGCCGTTCCAGCCGGAACGCTGCTGCGCGCCCGGGCGGGGCGACCCTACGCCACGCTGCTGGGCCTGCCAGACCTGCCTCACCCCCCGCCGGCGGACGGGCCGGGCTGGGCGCGGCACCTCAGCGCGCAGCCCGGCCCCCTGCTGATCGACGACTGGGAGACCTGCGACCCGGAGTCCCGCCGCGCCCTGCTGGGCCTGAGCGCCACCCGCTCGGGACCGCCGCTGATCCTGGCCAGCCGCGAAGGGCCACCCACGCTGCTGCCGCAACTGATCCTGCGGCCACTGCCGGCCGACAACGCGCAGGAGCGCGCGGAAACCGGTGGCCTTCCGGCGTTGCGGCCCGCCGGGCGCGGCGGCCTGTCCCTGGCGGACGCCTACGCCGCGCTGCTGGCCCCGCACGCACCCCGCGCGCGGCAGCTGCTGGCGTGCCTGGGCGTGCAGGACAACCCGGACCTGCGCGCCACGCAGGCGGCGCTGGAATTCGGCGGTGACGATATGGCCGCCGCGCTGGAGCGGTTGCGTCAGGCCTACCTGCTGGAGGGCACCCGCCCGGCCGCGCCTGCGGCGCTGCGCGCGTGGCTGGATACGCAACCCAGCCTGGAAACCGAGGTCCTGACCCTGCTGGCGGCGCAATTACCGCCCGCCGACGCCCTGGATCACTACCTGCGCGCGCACGCCCTGACCGGCTCCAGCGACTTTCCCGGTTTTCAGGCGGCGCTGGCCGGACGTGCCCGCGCGCTGCTGGCCGAAGACCGGCAGGTTGAAGCGCACGACCTGCTGCGCCCACACGCCCGGTCACCCGGCACCCGCCTGCTGCTGGCGCGCGCCCTGGACGCCATGGGACATCACCGCGAAGCTCTGGGCATCCTGGGTGACCTGCCGGATACACCGCTGGTGCAGGTGTACCGGGGCCGCGCCGTGTGGCGGCTGGGCGACCGGGAACAGGCGACCGCCCTGGCGACCGCCGGTCTGAACGGTGATCTGGAAGCCCGGGCGCAGGCCTACAACCTGCTGTCCTCACTGGCCCTGTCGTCCAGGGAGAACGCGCGGGCACTCGATTACGCCCAGCGCTCGGCCGGGCTGTTCCTGCTGCTGGGCGACGAACTCATGCGCCTGAAAATGATCTGCATGCAGACGATCACCACGCAGACCCTCGGCCTGGACGCCTCAGCCCTGCTGCGCGAGATGTTGGACGCTCCCCTGGAACAGCTACCACCCAACATGCTTCTGAACATCGGCTGGGTACTGGAAGAACAGGGCCTGCTGGACGATGCTCTCGGCTACGCCGAGCGGGCCGCCACCTCAGCGGAACAGACCTGCAACCTGTCCACCGCCAGCACCGCCTGGAATAACGTGGGGGTCATCCACCACAAGCAGGGCCGCGCGGCCCTGGCAGCGGCTGCCTACAGTCAGGCCATCTGCATCGCGCGCCAGAGCGGCGAGATCCGCATGCTCGCCACGTCACTGGGCAATTTGGCAGAGTTACAGGAAAGCCTGCCCCTGATCGAGGAAGCCCTGAACATCCTGGAAGGAGCCGGGCAGGACGACCTGGCCGCGTACTTCCGCGAGCAGAGGGCCACGTTCAGGGAGCGTTCAGGGGGCGGATGACACGCTGCGCGCATGCCACGCAGCGCCTACATCATCGACGGAACGCTCGGGCCGGAGGACACCCATGAACAAGCGAACCCTGACTTCCCTTCTCGCACTGACCCTGGGCTGGGCGGGCAGCACTGGTACTGTTCGTTACCCGGTAACGGGTTCCGGACGTCCGGACGCGTTCGCCCGCCCAGGCCAGACCCTGACGTTGCCGGGCGCGCGGCCGATCAGGATTCCTGACCTTCCGCCCGGCCGCGCCGTGCTGCCCGTCCGGGGTGGCATCTTCACAGGAGGCAGGGTCGAGGTATCTGTCCTGCCGCCCGTTGCAGGCGGAGTCGTCCTGGCAAATATCACGCAGCCGGGTGTGCAGCAACCCCGCACGAGTGTCCTGCCCGACCGGGTACAGGTGCTGCTGAATCCGGGTCTGAATCCGGATGCCCTTGCCCGGGCCCTGCGTCACCTGGGCACGTACGGACGGGTCACGTGGGAGACCCTGCCCGCCCCCGCCTCCAGCCAGGCTCCCATCAATACGCGCGCAGTGATTCCACCGTCACCCTGCAGCGGCACCCTGGTCGAGATCACCCTAAGCGGCAAGATGAGCCTGGAAGACGCCCTGAACAGACTGCTGGCCGAGGATACAGACGTGATCTGGTACCCAGATCCGATCAGCGTGGCCGGGCACCCGCAGGGGCTCGCCCAGGCCCTTCCAGCCCCGCCCGCCCCCAGAACTCCGGCTGCCTTGCAGCGTCCCCGCTTCTTCTACCCGGCAAAACTGGTGTCCAGCGGCATTTCCGCCCTTCCAGCCCTGGGAGCCGGAGCGAACGGGCAGGGCGGCGCGGGCGTGACCATCGCCGTGCTGGACACCGGGTACTCCAGAAGCCTGGACACCCTGAACGAACTCCCGCCCCGGCGCCTGCTGCCCCCTATGAACGCCCTGGCACCGTTTCACCAGACCGCCAGCTTCACTGGCTATGACGACTTCTGGGAGGGCCACGGCACACAGGTCGCCATCCTCGCCGCCGGGGGGCAGCACGGCACGGCCCCGCAGGCAAAGGTGCTGCCCATCAAGGTCTGCGCGGACGTCGCGGGCCGCGCCACCTGCCGCACCAAGGACGTGCTACGCGGCATCTGCTTCGCACTGAACCAGGTGCCGCCCTCGCAACTGGTCATGAACCTCAGCCTGGGCGGGGCCGTACCCACCGACGCCATTCATGCCACCCTGAAATGGGCAGAATCACAGGGTGCCGTAATAGTCGCGGCAGGTGGTAACCAGGGCCTGAACGGCAACCCCAGGGAGTACCCAGCCGCGTTCACCCAGACCGCCGGCACGCAGCTCGGCTTGGAGCTGCTGGCCGTGGAATCGGTGACGCCCACAGCCGTCCGCTCCTCACCCACCATCAGGGTCGCCCAGACGTGGGAACGCTCGACCTTCAGCACGCAGGGCAACTACCTGAACATCAGCGCGCCCGGCGAGGCGCTGGACATCGGACACCCGTACCTGTACAGCGGCACCTCGTTCGCCGCGCCGCTGGTCGCCGGGGCTGCCGCGCGGGTCAAGGGGGCAAACCTGAACGTCCGCATGGGCACCCAGGGCGGCGGTGTCACCCTGCCCAGCGTGACACAGACCATCACTGTCAGGGCGTTCATGCTCGACCCGGCACGTACTAACTCCTTCGTGCAGCCAGGCGCAAAGCCCATGCTGAACCTTAGCGGCTACTAAGTACAACGCACCAAAGAAGTAGACTTGGGCATGGCCCGTTCCCATCGGCGCATTGAGATTTCGGAAGAAGATGACCAGCGACTCCGGGTAGTTGGCTGGAACTAGACTCTGTTGGCGAATTCGAAAACCGCTGTTGGGTGAGGCGGATCATCACGACTCGGCAACAAGAAATGCGGAGTCCGGGGGCCATCACCTGAATTCGCCAACAAAGTCGAACTATGCCCGACACCACTGAAATGGGAGCGTCCGGGGCGTATCCCCGGACGTGTCAAAAGAGCTCCCACTCGAACGTTTCGTCTGTCAGAACCCCGCATGTCCAGTCCAACACCGCGCTCAGCAGGGAAACATCAAGCTCCGCCGACGATACGGCCCTCACC
>NZ_BMQM01000028.1 GCF_014648115.1 Deinococcus seoulensis | reverse complement strand
AGGGGCGGTCAGAGGGATCTGTTTGATGCCGCAATTATAATCTATTTAATCGGAGTCCGTATCATACGGATTCCGTTTATTTCGTTGACAACCCGGAAGGGCGCCGGGTTGCCAACTCCACGTCCGGAACCCGCTTCGACTCCTACTCGCTCCGCTCGGATTGAACGGCTTTATAAGCCATTCAATCGGAGTCCGTATCGCATCCACCCGGACTGAACAGTTTCTGCCCACCATCCAGTCGGAGTCCGGATCAGTTCCAGGGCAGCGCGGCCCGCTCCTGCCAGTACGTGCGGGCGTCCACGGTCAGTTCCGGCAGGGCGTCCGCCGGGACCTGCACGCGCAGCGCCGCCAGATTCTGCGCCAGCTGATCGGTGTTGCCCGCGCCACTCAGGACCATGTCCGCCCACGGTTGCGCCAGCACAGCCGCCAGGGCCGCCGCGTCCGGTGTGACGCCCAGTTCCGCTGCCAGGGCCGCCAGCGGGGCGGGCACGTCCCCACGTCCGCTCAGGCCCCGCGCGCTCAGACGGCCGTTCGCCACGCCCTCCTTCACCACGGTCGCCCACCCGGCCGCGTGCGCGTCGGCCAGCGCCGCGCCCGCCGAGCGGTCCAGCAGGTTCCAGGTGGCCTGCACGGCACTCAGGGGATTCACGCCGTCCACCCGCACCTCCAGCGCCCGCCGGATCGTGTCCGCCTGCGCCGGGCCGCTGGTACTCAGGCCCACCCGCACGCCCCCCGCCGCCAGTTCCGCCAGTCGCGCCAGCACCGCCGGGTTGTCCAGCACGCCCGACTCCAGCGTCGCCGAGTGAATCAGGTACAGCGCCGGGGAGCCGCCCAGCGCCGCGAGCGTCTGCGGCCACTGCCGGTCCAGCGTGGCCCGGTCGTGCGTCTTGACCTCATGCACGGGCGCGTCCGGCTGCCAGTCCGCCACGTAGGTGTACCCCCACTTGCTGCCCAGCACGGCGTCCCGGTGCCCGCGCGCCTGCACCCACCCGCCCAGGAACTCCTCGGCCCGCCCGTAACTGCGCGCCGCGTCGAAATACCGCACGCCCGCCGCGTACGCCCCGTCCAGCACCGCCCACGCCTGCGCCTGCATGCCCCCCACCGACCGGTCCGGGAGGTCGCGCGCGTGCCCCAGGTTGATGTACCCGGGGCGGCCCAGCGCGGCCAGCCCCACCCCAAGGCGGGGTGACGCCGGATCGAACGGACGGACGGAACCAGACAGGGAAGAGGTCATGCCTGCATTGTCGCTGCCCGCAGCCCGGCCGCCAACGCTTCAGGGCAATGCAACGACTGCCCCGCCGCGAGGTCCAGCGTCCAGGCCACGGCGTTCGCGTACGCCACCTCCAGGCCGTCCAGGCTGGCCGTGACCCCTGCGTAACGAGCCAGGGTCGCGGCGTCCAGTTCCTGCTCGGCGCGGCGCGAGGCGTTCGCCCAGTGCGCGGTGCGGCCCGCGTGCAGCCGCGCCAGTCGCAGCAGGCCGCCCTGCACCCAGCCCAGCAGCTCGTGCGCCCGGATGCGCTCGCCGCGCGCCAACACGTTCAGCCCGAAGGCCAGCCAGTTCAGTAGCCGGTCCAGGGTGTCCTGCGCCTCGCCCGCCGGGTCCGTCCGGCGCGCCGCCAGGACCGCCAGGTGCCGTGCCAGTCGCCCGTCCGGGTCCTTGACCAGCATCCGTTCCGGGCGCACGTGCTGCGGCGTCCAGTCCTCCACTTCCGGCAGGCGTTCCTGCGCGGCCACATGCAGCTCCACGCGCCGCAGCCCCGGCAGGAGTACGGTGGGCGTCCCGAACTCGTTCACCACGAAGTGCTGCACGTCCAGCCGCGCCGACAGCCACGCCCGCACGTCGAACGCCGCGCCAGATGCCGGGTCGAGAAACGCCCAGTACTCCAGATCGCTGAACGCATCGGCGCTGCCCTGCGGCACGCTCCCATACGCCACGACATGCGAGAACCGCGCCTCCGCGACCAGCGCCGAGCGCAACCGCTCATCCAGGGCCAGCAGGTCGGCCAGTACAGGGGGAGAGGAGTGGGGGGCCGTCATGCCCCCCAGTCTGCCCCACGGGCGGGGATCACCCGCCGATGACGGCTTCGGCCTCGATCTCCACGAGGTGCAGCGGGTCGATCAGCGCGGCGACCTGCACCAGGGTCGTGGCGGGGCGGATGTCGCGGAACACCTCGCCGTGCGCGCGGGCGACCTCTTCCCAGCGACTGATGTCGGTCACGTAGATGCGGGTGCGGACCACGTCCGACAGTTTCGCCCCCGCTGTTTCCAGCGCGGTGCGGATGATGCCCAGCGCCGCGCGGGTCTGCTCGGCCGGGTCGCCCTCGCCGACGACCTCGCCGTTCACGGTGGCGGTCGTGCCGCTGACCTGCACGGTGTTCCCGACTTTCACGGCGCGCGAGTACCCGATCTGCGCTTCCCATGGGCTGCCACTGCTGATGTTCTGACGCATGCCCCAGCGTAGGGGGCCGGGTCGGGGGCGCGTGCCGTGGTCGTCTGATCCGGCGTGTGCCGCGCCGCGTGACAGGTGCCGTGACAGGTTCCGTGACAGGCGGCGGGGCGCTCCGGCAACCGGCGCCGCCCTGCCGCTGTTCATATGGATTGCCGTCTGTTTTGCCTTCCGCCCACGTGCCGGATTACCAGCTCCTCGTCCGGAGGGGCGCCTTCCTCCCACTCGCATCCGCTCGGATTGAATGGTCTTTGCACCCCATTCAAGTCGGAGTCCGTATCAGTCCTCGTACAGGTCGCCGGGGCGGGGGGTCAGGGTCCAGTCCGTGACCTGCCAGCCCTGCGGGCCGCGCGTCAGGTGAATGGTGGCGGTCTGGCGGGTGCCGCTGACGTACTCGCTGTCCTGGTCGGCGGCGACCATGCCGAACGTGACGGGCGCGGTGACGGTGGCGCGGTCCGGCGTGTCCTGGGGCATGTCGATGGCGCTGACCGTGAAGTTCCCCAGCGCGTACAGGCTGAAGTCGGCGGTCGTGGCGGCCACCCAGGGTTGCGCGCGGGTAACGGCGGCCTCGATGCGGCGCGTGAGTTCCTGCATCTGCGCGGGCGTGCGCGGCTGCTGCGGCTGCGCGTACTGCGAGGCGACCTGCCGGGCCACGTTGCTCAGGTCGCCCAGCAGGGTCGCGGCGACGCCCAGCGCGCCGGTCTGTTCGGTCAGGGCGGCGGGGGTCACGCGGTACGCGCGGTAGTGCACGCTGCCGCTGAGGGCGTCGAAGATCACGGCGTCGTCCTGCCCGCTGGCGCGGCGGACCGGGAACGCCGGGTACCACGCGGTGTCCACGTACCCGTCCAGGGCGCCAGCGGCGGAGGTCTTCACGGGCACCTGTTTCAGGGTGGGTCCGGCCTGAATGCCGCCACTGACGGGCCGGTACAGGCGCGTCTGGCCCTGCGTGCCGCGTGCCAGGAGCGCCAGGTACTCGGTGCGGCCGGGACCGCTGAACGACCCGCCGATCCCGATGGGCGTCGCGGCGGGGTCCGCTCCGGCGCGGGCGGGCCAGTCGCTCAGGCCGTAATCGCTCAGAGCGGCGCGCAGGTCCGGGTCGTAACTGCCCAGCCACGCGCGGAACGGTTGCGGCAGGGTGTTCAGGTACGGGCGGGCGGTGCCGGGCGCGGCGATCAGGCGGGCGGCGTACCCGGCGAGCAGGCCGCCGCTGTAGTCGGGTTGCTCCTGCGCGCGGACGCTGCCCAGGATGAACGGCCCGTACGCCCGCGAGTTGTTCACGTAGCGGGGCGGCCCGCCGGGCACGGGCAGGTACGAGTACACGACCGGCAGGGCCGGGCTTTCCGCGAAGCTCATGCCGTACGCGTACGCGAACCGCCAGTCCGCGCCGACGAGTTCCAGGGGGCCTTTGCCGTCCAGTTGCCGGACGTCCAGGCTGGCGCTGTGCGCGCTGAACACCCGCAGCAGTTGCCGGGGCGGGCTGCTCAGCGAGTACAGCGTGTGCGTGAAACAGCAGTGCGCGCCGCCGGAGAAGCCTGCCAGCATGACTTCCGGGATGCCGTCGCCGGTCACGTCCCGGCAGAAGTCCACGGCGACCATGGTGTCCTGGACCGTGGCGTGCGTCACGCCGCCGCGCGAGATGGTCACGCGGTCCAGGGGATCCCCGAAGCCGTTCTCGCGCAGGGTCAGGGTGTACGCCCCGCAGGTCTGCGAGGAGACCTTCACGGGCGTGGGCGAGGTCTGCGCGGCGGCGGGCGCGGCCAGCAGGCCCAGCAGCAGGCTCAGCAGCAGGATCGGGGCGGAGGCCAGCAGGAGCGGCGTGCGGGGTCGGGTCATGGGGAACCTCCGGGGGAAAGGGCGTGGATGTGCGTTCGCCTCATACGGACTCCGATTGAATGGCTTATAAAGCCGTTCAATTCGAGCGGAGCGAGTGGGAGCGAAACGGGTTCCGGACGTGGAGTTGGCAACCCGGTGCCGTCCCGGGTTGTTAACGAAACAAACGGAATCCGTATCA
The DNA here is from genome assembly GCF_014648115.1 of Deinococcus seoulensis. Lineage (NCBI taxonomy): Bacteria > Thermotogati > Deinococcota > Deinococci > Deinococcales > Deinococcaceae > Deinococcus > Deinococcus seoulensis. Next base: position 44,647 of record NZ_BMQM01000028.1, on the reverse strand, counting down.
CAGCATGCCCCATGTGGGCGTCCGGGTGAACGGGCCGCGCGGGTGCAACCCACCCCACACCCGACCTAACGCTCGTTAGGTACACTGGGGGCAAGTTCCAATCAGGAGGTTGCCCCCATGACCCACCCCACCCCCGCCCAGACCGGCCCGAACCCATCAGGAATGGGCCCCGGAGAAACGCCCGAGCAGCACGCGCACTTCGAGGCCCGCATCGCCCGCGGCGAGAAGATCGAGGCCGGCGACTGGATGCCCGCCGAGTACCGCCGCCAGCTCATCCGCATGATCAGCCAGCACGCCCACAGCGAGGTCGTCGGCATGCTCCCCGAAGGCGAATGGATCACCCGCGCCCCCAGCCTGAAACGCAAGACCATCCTCATGGCCAAGGTGCAGGACGAGGCCGGGCACGGCCAGTACCTCTACCACGCCGCCGAAACCCTCGGCGCCACCCGCGAGGACATGCTCCAGGCCCTCCTGAGCGGCAAGGCCAAATACAGCAGCATCTTCAACTACCCCACCTACACCTGGGCGGACGTCGGCATGATCGGCTGGCTCGTGGACGGCGCCGCCATCAAGAACCAGACCATGCTCGCCGGCTGCTCCTACGGCCCGTACAGCCGCGCCATGGTCCGCATCTGCTCCGAGGAAACCTTCCACCACAAACAGGGCAAGGAAATGATCGTCGCCTACGCCCAGGGAACCCCCGAACAGCGCGCCATGGCGCAGGAATCCCTGAACCGCTGGTGGTGGCCCGCCATGATGATGCTCGGCCCGCACGACGCCGACAGCCCCAACAGCGGCGTCCTCACGAAATGGGGCATCAAGCTCAAGAGCAACGACGAGGTCCGCCAGGAATTCATCAACGAACACGTCCCCGAACTCCTCGAAGCGGGCCTCACCATCCCCGACCCCGACCTCCACCAGGACGAACACGGCAACTGGCGCCACGGCCCCATCCACTGGGACGAATTCTGGGCCGTCATCCGCGGCGAACAGGGCCTCAACAGGGAACGCCTCGGCGCCCGCCAGCACGCCCACGACGACGGCGCCTGGGTCCGCGACGCCCTCCAGGCCTACACCGACCGGCAACGCGCGGTCGCGGCGGACTGAAGAACCCCTCAGTCAGCTTCGCTGACAGCTCCCCTCAAGGGGAGCCTTTAAGTCCCCTGCCTCCCCTCTAAGGGGAGGTGCCCCCGCAGGGGGCGGAGGGGTCGCCCCCCAGCTGCGAAAGGAAACCCAATGACTCAACCTCAATCCTCTTCTCCCGATACGCAGTGGCCGCGCTGGGAGGTGTTCAAGCAGGACGCCCCCGGCCGCCCGCATCAGGCGGTGGGGAGCGTGCACGCGGGTGATCCGCCGCATGCGCTGGTGACGGCGCGGAACGTGTTTGTGCGCCGCCCGGCCGCCGTGAGCCTGTGGTGCGTGCGCGAGGACGACATCCTGACCGCCACGCCCGAGGAACTGACCACCCACCCCGCGCTGCTGGACTCGCCCGGCGAGACCGGGACGTATCACGTGGGCGTGAAACGCACGAACAAACGCTCCATGACGTTCGTGGACCTCAGCGGGACCGTGCAGGCCAGCGGGAGCGGCGACGCGCTGCGGAAGGCGCAGATCATGCACCCCGACGTGCTCGCCTGGATGGTCTTCCCGGAGTCGGCGGTCGTCCGCACCGACGAGGACCCCGGCACCGTCGAGAGCTGGTTTGCCCCGGCGAAAGAGAAGACGTACAAGCAGCAGCAGTACTACGGCGTGATCGGCCGTCACGTCGGCGAACTGAAACGCGCCGGGCTGATGCCGGGCCGCGCCCCCAGCGAGGAAGGCGCATGACCACCACCCCCACCACCCTGACCGACCCGCAGGCGCAGGCGCTCCTGCTGAAACTCACGGTCCTCGCCGACGACGAGATCATCCTCGCCCACCGCGACGGCGAGTGGACCGGGCACGCCCCCATCCTCGAAGAGGACATCGCACTGGCGAACATCGCGCAGGACGAACTCGGGCACGCCGGACTGTACCTGAGCCTCGCGCAGACCCTCGGCGGCAGCGACCCCGATCAGGTGGCGTTCTGGCGCGGCCCGGACGACTACCGGAACACCCGCCTCGTGGAACTCCCGAAGGGCGACTGGGCCTTCACGATGGTCCGGCAGTTCCTGTACGACACCTCCGAGGCGCTGTGGCTGGAGGCCGCCACCCGCAGCACCTACGCCTCCCTCGCAGAGATCGCCGCGAAGGCCGTGCGCGAGGAGAAATTCCACGTGCAGCACACTGCCCTGTGGGTGGAACGCCTCGCCCTCGGCACGCCCGAGAGCGAACGCCGCACCCAGGCCGCCCTGACGGAACTGTGGCCGCACGCCGCGCAACTCTTCCAGCCAGTCGAGGGTGAAGCGGAACTGACCGCATCCGGCATCCTTCCCGACCTGAACGCCGTGCACGCCCGCTGGACCGACCTCATCACCTGGCACCTCGTGGACAAATGCGGCCTCACCCTCCCCGACGCCCCCACCACCCAACCCGGCCGCGACACGCACACCGAGCACCTCGCCCCCCTGCTGGAAGAAATGCAGAGCGTCGCCCGGCAACACCCCGACGCCGAGGTCTGGTGAACGGGCGGATGGCAGAAGGCGGAAGGCAGAAGGCAGAACGCCCTGCGCCATCGGCCATCAGCATTCAGCCATCTGCCGTCTGGGACGCGCTGGCCAGCGTCCCAGACCCCGAGATTCCCGTCGTGAGCATCACGGACATGGGCATGGTGCGGGACGTGACCGTGGGCGACGCGGGGGGCGTGACGGTGACGTTCACGCCCACGTTCAGCGGCTGTCCCGCACTGCACGTCATCCGGGACAGCATTGAGCAGGCGGTGCGCGACCTGGGCGTGACGGACGTCGAGGTGAAAAGCACCCTCACGCCCCCGTGGACGACCGACTGGATAGGTGACGACGCGCGGGAGCGGCTGCGGCAGTACGGCATCGCGCCCCCTGCCCCCACCGGGGAAGGGCAGCTGATTCAGCTGGACGTGGAACCCACCCGCTGCCCCCGCTGCGGCAGCCTGAACGTGAGGATGACCGCCTCGTTTGGCCCGACCCTCTGCAAACGCATGTACGTCTGCGACTCATGCCGGGAACCGTTTGAAGGCTTCAAGAGCGTATAGGCAGAGCATAGTGACGATGCAACGCACGCTGAGACTGCCCGCAGGGGAATTCCTGTACCGCGACACAGGCACGCCCGACAGGCCTACCGTGCTGGCCCTGCATGGCATGGGTCGGGACGGTTCGGACTGGGACGTGACCGCTCAGGCACTCGCCCCGCAGTTTCGTCTCGTGGCACTTGATCTGCGGGGGCACGGGCAGAGTGTCCGGACAGAGCAGTACAGCCTGGAGGCCATGCGGGACGACGTGGCGGCGTTCGTGGACGCCCTTCAGCTGAACGACTTCGTGCTGCTGGGCTTCTCGCTGGGGGGTGTGGTCGCCTACCTGTACGCGCAGGCGCACCCCGCGCGTGTCCGGCAGTTGGTCACGGTGGATACGCCGCTGCCGACCACCTGGGAGCAGCCCGCGCCGCCTGCCGAGGCTCCGGAGGGTGTCCGGCACGACTGGAACGCCACCATGCAGCTGTTCCCGGAGCTGCACGCCACGAACGCCCGTTGGTGGAATGACCTCGCGCAGATCGGGTGCCCGGCACTTCTCCTGCGAGGCGGGGAGACCAGCTGGATGCCCCAGGAACGCATCGAGGACACCGCCCGCCAGCTGCCCGACGCCCGCGTGGTCGAGATTCCAGGCGGCGGCCACCCCCTGCACCGCACCCAGTTTGCGGCGTTTACCAGCCACCTCACCCGCTTTCTTCGGGGGGAGGAGTGACCCTCACGTCACGCCGTCAATATCACCGGTTTCCCTTTCATGATCATGATGGTGTGTTCTACGTGGGCAGCGAGGCCGCCGTCGGTGGTGGCGAGGGTCCAGCCGTCGCGGCGGGTGCGGACGCGGGGGCTTCTGCCGGTGCTGATCATGGGTTCCACGGCGATCACGAGGCCCTCGTGCAGGGGTTTACGCAGCGCGGGGCGGTAGTAGTTGGGGACGTCGGGTTTCTCGTGGATGGCGCGGCCCACGCCGTGCCCCTGGAGTTCCGGCAGGAGCGTGAAGCCCCGGCGCTGCACCTCGGTCTGAATGGCGCGCCCGATGCCGTTCAGGGGTTGTCCGGCGCGGGCGGCGTTCAGGCCGCGCGCCAGGGCGGCCTCGGCGGCCTTGATGAGGCGGGCGGCGGTGGGGGAGACGGGCGGCACGGCGACCGTGATGGCGGCGTCCGCGACGAACCCGCCGACGTTCGGCGTGACGTCGATGCACACCACGTCCCCCGCCTGAAGCGGGCGGTTCGTGGGGAGTCCGTGGACGATGTCGTCGTTCACGCTGATGAACACGTTCACGGGCGCGCCGTACTCGGCACGTGGGGCAGAGAACGCGCCGAACCCCGCGAACACCTGCCCGGCCAGGGCGTCCAGTTCGGCGGGCGTCACGCCCGGTTCGACAGCGGCGCGCAGGGCGTCCAGGGTGCGGGCGACGACCTTCCCGGCGAGGGTCATGCCGTCCAGTTCATGCTGCGTGGTGATCGTCATGCGGCAGTGTAAGCGCCCGGTCGGGAACGGGAGTGTGACCCTCTCCTTTTCCCCTCCCCCTTGAGGGGGGCGGCCGGGAGGGGGTGCGCGCAGCGCCTGTTTCCCCGACTTCTATCTCAATTTCAGATCGAATCGTCTTTCTCTTCCAAGGAGCGTTTCTGTGACTCAATCAATGACTTCTGATCTTCTTCGTCCGGCGTCTTATGTGTCTGGTTCGTGGCATGCGAATGCGGATGGGCAGGTGCTGCTGGACGCGGTGTATGGGCGTCCGGTGGCGGTGATCTCGTCGGACGGCGTGGATTTCGGTGGGGCGCTGGCGTACGGGCGGAAAGCGGGCGCGGCGTTGCGGCGCATGACGTTCCATGAGCGGGCGCGTGCCTTGAAGGCGCTGGGGGCGTTCCTGATGGAGCGGAAGGAGGCGTATTACGCGCTGAGCACCCTGACGGGGGCGACGCGGCGGGATTCGTGGGTGGATATCGAAGGTGGGATCGGCACGCTGTTCAGTTACGCGAGTGCGGCGCGGCGGGAACTGCCGGACGAGCGCTTCTGGCCGGACGGGCGCGTGGAGCGGTTGGGGCGCGAGGGGACGTTCGTGGGTCGTCACCTGCTGGTGCCGCGTGAGGGCATAGCGGTGCAGATCAATGCGTTCAACTTCCCGGTGTGGGGGATGCTGGAGAAGTTCGCACCCGCGTTCATCGGGGGGATGCCGAGTCTGGTGAAGCCTGCGCCGCAGACGGCGTACCTGACGGAGCGGGTGGTGCGGGACATCGTGGCGTCGGGCCTGATTCCGGAGGGGTCGCTGCAACTGGTGACGGGGGAGCCGGGGTCGCTGCTGGATCACGTGGAGGAGCAGGATGTGGTGGCGTTCACGGGGTCGGCGGCGACGGCGGCGCGGTTGCGGGTGCATCCGGCGATCGTGGGGCGGTCGGTGCCGTTCAATGCGGAGGCGGACAGCCTGAACGCATCGGTGCTGGGCCTGTCGGTGAAGCCGGAGGACCCTGAATTTGCGCTGTTCGTGCGCGAGGTGGCGCGCGAGATGACCGGGAAGGCCGGGCAGAAGTGCACCGCGATCCGCCGGGCGCTGGTGCCCTCGCATCTGGTGGAGGCGGTGACGGAGGGTCTGCGCCGCGAGCTGGCGAAGGTGACGCTGGGTGACCCGGCGCGGGACGACGTGCGGATGGGCGCGCTGGTGAGCGTGGAGCAGCGCGAGCGGGTGCGTGAGACGCTGGAGAAGTTGCAGCAGGAGGCGCGCGTGGTGATCAGCGGCGAGGCGCAACTGCTGGGCGGCGACCGCGAGAAGGGCGCGTTCCTCGACCCGACGGTGTTGCTGTGCGAGACCCCCCTGACCGCGCGGGGGCCGCATGAGCTGGAGGCGTTCGGGCCGGTGGCGACGCTGTTGCCGTACGACTCGCTGGAGGACGCGATTCACCTGACGAAACTGGGCCGGGGGTCGCTGGCCGGGAGCATCGTGTCCCGTGACCGCGCCGAGGCGACGGAACTGGTGCTGGGCATGGCGAGTTCGCATGGCCGCCTGCTGGTCCTGAACCGTGACAACGCGAAGGAGAACACCGGGCACGGGTCGCCGCTGCCGCAGCTGAATCACGGCGGTCCGGGCCGCGCCGGGGGTGGCTCGGAACTGGGGGGCCTCTCGGCGGTGCGGCATCACATGAACCGCGTGGCGGTGCAGGCCGACCCGACCATCCTGACGAGCATCACGCGGGAGTTCGTTCCCGGCGCCGAGGTGCAGGAGGATGTCGTCCACCCGTTCCGCAAGTCCTTCGACCAGATTCAGGTGGGGGACAGCCTCCTCACGCACCGCCGGACCGTCACGGAGGCGGACATCGTGAACTTCGCAGGCCTGACCGGCGACCACTTTTACGCGCACGTGGACGAGATCGGCGCGCGGGAGGGCATCTTCGGGAAGCGCGTGGCGCACGGGTACTTCCTGATCTCGGCGGCGGCCGGGCAGTTCGTTTCGCCCGCGCCGGGGCCGGTGCTGGCGAACTACGGCCTGGAGAACCTGCGCTTCATCGAGCCTGTGGGGATCGGGGACACCATCCGCACGCGGCTGACCTGCAAACGCAAGATCCGCAAGGACCTGCGCCCCGGCGAGACCCGCCCGACCGGTGTGGTCGAGTGGCGCAGCGAGATCACCAACCAGGACGGCGCGCTGGTCGCCACGTACGACATCCTGACGCTGGTCGAGCGGGCGCGGGACAGCTTCGATCCGCAGTCGGAGACAGAGGCCGCGCCTGCCTGAACGCAGCCCGGACGCACAGGCGACCCGGAAGGTGATGAGCCTTTCTTTATGTTGACTTCACCTGACGGACGGCTCATGCTTTACCCGATAAAGTGTCCCGCATGGAATACCGGAACCTCGGCAAGAGCGGTCTGAAAGTCAGCGAAGTCGCCCTGGGCGGCTGGGAAACGTACGGCGTCGGCGTGAACGAGCAGCAGATGGTGCGCGACATCGTCACCGCCGCGTACGACGGCGGCGTGAACTTCTTCGATCAGGCCGACATCTACGCCAGGGGCCGCAGCGAGGAACTGATGGGCAACGTGCTGCGCGAACTGCCGCGCCACACGCTGGTCATCAGCTCCAAGGTGTACTGGCCCATGAGCGACGACGTGAACGACCGGGGCCTGAGCCGCAAGCACATCCTGCACAGCATCGACGGCAGCCTGAAACGCCTGGGCACCGACCACCTCGACGTGTACTTCGCTCACCGTTACGACCCCGACGTGCCCATGGAAGAGATCGTCATGGCCTTCGATCAGGTCATCCGTGACGGCAAGGCCCTGTACTGGGGGACCAGCATGTGGCCCGCCGCGCGCATCGCCCAGGCGGTCGAGTTCGCCCGCGCGAACGGCCTGCACGCGCCCATCACCGAGCAGCCCGAGTACTCCATGATCCGCCGCGACCGCGTCGAGAAGGAGATCCTGCCGTACACCGAGACGGCCGGCGTGGGCCTGGTCGTCTGGAGCCCGCTCGCCATGGGCCTGCTGACCGGCAAGTACGACGACGGCAAACCCGAGGGCGCCCGCCTGACCGAGAAGGAAAACTGGGGCAAGAACTTCCTGACCGACGAGAACATCCAGAAGGTCCGCGACCTGAAAGCCATCGCCGACGACCTGAACATCACCCGCGCGCAACTGGCCCTCGCATGGATCCTGCGTCAGAAAGGCGTGAGCAGCGTCATCACGGGCGCCACGAAAGTCCAGCAGATCGAGGACACCGTCAAGGCCGCCGGCGTGCGCCTGAGCAGCGACGTGATCGAACAGATCGAAACAATCCTGACCCGCTGATCGCGGCGTCTGTCCGCGCGGCCCCCTCCACCCCGGAGGCGGGCCGCCGGTTTTGCTCCCGCTCCCCGCGCCCTGGCTCCCAGCGGTGTCCGGATCAGTCGCTGGGTGGGTACACGCGGTTGCGGCCGGCGCGTTTGGCGCGGTACAGGTGCTCGTCGGCCTGCGAGAGCGCCTCGGGCAGGCGTTCGCCGGGTTCGACGGCGTACCCGACGCTGGCGGTCAGGTTCGTGCCGGGCAGCAGCGCAGTCCAGTCGTGGGCGGCCACGGCGCGGCGGCAGGCTTCGGCCAGCGCGTGGGCCTGCGCGGCGTCCGTGACGGGCGTGATCAGCACGAATTCCTCGCCGCCGTAACGGGCCAGGAGGGCGTGGGGCCAGCGGGTCAGCTGCGCCCGGAGTACCTGCGCGACGCCCTGCAACGCCCGGTCACCCCCGGCGTGGGAGTGCCGGTCGTTCACGCGTTTGAAGTGATCGATGTCCAGGAACAGGGCGGCCAGCAGGGCGTCGCCGTTTCCGGTCAGGGCGGGCAGGCCTTCTTCCAGGCCCCGGCGGTTGAGCAGGCCGGTCAGCGGGTCCTGGCGGGCCTGGGTTTCGGCGTGCCGCAGGCGGTCCTGCCAGGAACTGGCGTCCTGGCGGGCCTGTTGCAGGTCGTGGGCCAGGGACAGGTGGCGCTGGGCGGCTGTGTTCACGCGTTCCAGGGCGTCCTGGGTGTCCTGAAGGGCGTCCCGCAGGACCTGAAGCGCCTGCGGGTACTGCCCGGCGCGTTCGTGCAGGGCGGCCATGGCGCGCAGGATCACCTGCGTGTCCCGGTGGCGTTTCTGGCTGCGGACGATGCTCAGCGCGCGGTGGTAGTCGGCGAGGGCGGCGGCCGGGTCGCCCTGCGCCTCGTGCAGTTCCGCGAGGCACATGGGCACCTCGATGTACAGCTGCTGGTCGAGGTCGCTGTTCATGGCGGCGGCCCGGTCGGCGGCCTGCTGGGCGCCGCTCAGGTTGCCCAGCAGCAGGTGCAGGGCGCTCTCGTGCGCGTGACACAGCACCTCGGTGGTCAGGCTGGGGTGGGTGCGCAGGGACGCCGTGGCGGCGCGCAGGACCATCAGGCCCTGGCGGGCCGCCTGCTCCGCCGCTTCCGGGCGGCCCCGGTCGCGGGCGCGGCGGGCCAGCAGCACGTACGCGGCCGCGCGGTTCTCGTGCAGGTAGTTGTTCAGGTCATGGATGATGTCCGCGTCGCTGAGGGTATGAATGTGCTCTTCGAGCAGGTTCAGCTGGTGCAGGGCCTCGCCGGGGTCGCCCGCGCTGTTCGCCAGCCACCCCAGGTTCACGAGGGCGTTCCCGATGTCGCCCGGATCGCCTTCCTGCTGCGCAGTGCTCAGGGCTTCCTGCAGATCCTGCCGGGCGCTGTTCATGTCGCCGATCAGCATCTGCGTCAGGGCGCGCACGTTCACCACCGACGACCGCAGGTGACTCAGGCCGTGCTCGTGAATCAGTTCGGTGGCGCGCGCCACGCTCTCCTGCGAGCGGTCCGGCTGGTTCAGGTGCGCCGCCACGAACCCCAGGCCGACCAGGGCCAGGGTGGCTTCCTCGGGCGCGCCGGCCTGCATGGCCAGTTCCAGGGCCGCCTCGCCCAGTTGCTGCGCGGCGCGCATCGACGAGTCCCGCATGAAGCGCGCCATGCCGGTCAGCGCCTGCGCCCGCTCGCGGTCGTCGGCCGCCGATTGCCACTGCCTGAGCAGCTCCGGGGGGAGGTTCTCAGGCAGTCGCAGGGTCCCGGCGTCAAACGGGGCGGAGGCGGACATGACAGGCATTGTCCCTGATTCTGATGGGCGGCGCATCAAGATTCCGTGAAGTCCCTGTGGTCGCCCCCCCCGGCCGCCCCCCCCGCTGCGCGCAGTCGACCGGCTCTCATACGGATTCCGTTTATTTCGTTGACAGATCGGAACACCACCGATCTGTCAACTCCACGTCCGGAATCCGTTTTGCTCCTACTCGCTCCGCTCGGATTGAATGGCTTATAAAGCCATTCAATCGGAGTCCGTATCAGGGGCACGCCGCAGAACGTCCGCAGAAAGACTGACGATCCGGCGGGCGGCGCGCGCCTATGCTGAAACGTGTGAACGCCATCGAAACGCAGGAACTGCGCAAGGAGTACCGGGGCCGGGCCGTAGTGGAGAGCCTGACCCTGACCGTCCCGCCGGGCGAGGTGTTCGGGTTCCTCGGCCCGAACGGCGCCGGGAAAAGCACCACCGTGAAGATGCTGCTGGGCCTCGTGCACCCCACGGGCGGGCGCGTGCAGGTCCTGGGCGGCAGTCCGCACGACCCGGCCGTGCGCGCCCGCCTGGGCTTCCTGCCCGAACAGTTCCGCTTTCAGACCTGGATGACCGCCGAGGAATTCCTGCGGTTTCACGGGCGGCTGGCAGGCCTGAAGGCCGCCGAACTGAGCGCCCGCATCCCGCAGGTGCTGGAAACCGTCGGGCTGGGCGGGCGCGGCGGCGAGAACCTGGGCGGGTACTCCAAGGGCATGTTGCAGCGCGCCGGGCTGGCCGGAGCGATCCTGGCCCGCCCGGCGCTGGTGTTCCTGGATGAACCGACCAGCGCCCTGGACCCCATCGGGCGGGTCGAGGTGCGCGAGATCATCGAGCGGCTGCGCGGCGAGGGCACAGCCGTGTTCCTGAACTCTCACCTGCTGTCGGAAGTCGAGCAGGTCTGCGACCGCGTGGCGTTCGTGAAACAGGGCCGCGTGCTGCAGCAGGGCAGCATGCGCGAACTGATGGGCGGCGTCCTGCCGCTGGACGTGCGCGTGGACCACCTGCCGCCGGGCCTGCTGGACACCCTCTCGGGCCTGGGCGAACTGCGCCACACCGACACGAACACGCCGGGCCGCGCCGACGTGGAACTGTGGCTGGACCACGAGGACGCCATTCCCGCCGTCGCCAGTGCCATTCACGCCGCCGGGGCGCGCCTGTACGCCCTGAACCCGCGCCGCCCGGACCTGGAGACCATGTTCCTGGACCTGATCGAGGACACCCCGGACAGCAGCGCCCGCACCGCCCGCCTGGGCCAGGGGGCCGCCCATGCGTAACGCCCTGCTGATCGCGGAACTCTCGCTGCGCGAGGCGGTCCGTAAACGCCTCGTGAGCGTGCTGCTGCTGCTGACCGCGCTGTTCCTGGGCTTCTACCTGTACGGCATCGTGCGGCTGGAAGGCACCCTGGACGAGCGGTCCCTGGAGGCCGGACTGGACGGCCGCAGCCTGAACGGCGCGTCGAACCTGCCCGTCATCTACTCGGCCATGTTCGGCATGTACCTCGTGTACTTCCTGGGGTCCCTGATGGCCGTGCTGTCCACGGTGGGCGCCGTCAGCGGCGACATCGAGAACGGCGTCATGCAGAGCGTCATCGCCCGGCCCATCAGCCGCGCGCAACTGGTGCTGGGGCGCTGGCTGGGCTTCAGCGCCGTGAACCTCGGGTACGTGGCCCTGCTGAGCGCCGGACTGCTCGGCGGCGTGTACGCCATCACCGGCTACCTGCCGCCCGCCCCGCTCGCCGCGACCGGCCTGATCCTGCTGTCCACGCTGCTGCTGACCGGCCTGACCGTGCTGGGCAGCACGCTGTTCACCACGCTTGCCAACGGCATCGGCGTGTTCGTGCTGTACGGCGTGGGCTTCACGGGCGGCATCCTGGGGTCCATTGGCACGTTCGCGGACACGCCCACCCTGACCACCCTGGGCCGCGCCGCGAACGCCCTGATGCCCACCAACGCCCTGTGGCTGGGCGCCAGTTACCACCTGCAACCCGAGGTGGCCCTCCAGATCAGCGAGGCCTCACGCGGCGCGAACCCCTTCTTCGCCAACGCCCCCATCGCCGCCGGTCTGGTCGTCTGGGCCGTCGCCCTGACCGTCCTGGCCGTCCTGGGAGGCATGTACCGCTTCAGCCGCCGCGACCTGTAATACGGACTCCGATTGAATGGCTTATAAAGCCGTTCAATCCGAGCGGAGCGAGTAGGAGTCGAAGCGGGTTCCGGGCGTGGAGCTGGCAGATCGGTGGTGTTCCGATCTGTCAGCGAAACAGACGGAATCCGTACAAGGAGTTGATGGTTGAAAGGTGATGGTTGATGGAGGAAGTCGCTGCCCTCCATCAACCATCAACCTTTGACCATCAACGGTTTTAGCGGATCTGTCCGAGCTGGCCGCCCGTCTCGAACCAGAGGGTGCCGCTAGCCGCGACGGTCAGGGCGCGGGGGCCTCCGCCGGTCACGGCAGGCAGGTCGATGCTGACGGCGCGGGTGTCGCCCGGCCGGACGCGCAGCAGGTCGCCGCGCGCGGTGTCGGCCGCCCAGACGGTCCCGTCGGGGGCCACGGCGACCTCGCCCGCGCGGGCGTTCGTGCCGGTGGGCAGGGTCACGCTGCGCTGCTTGCCGCTGACCGGGTCGAGGTTCCAGAGGCTGCCGGTGCGGGATTCCGTGAACCACAGCGTGCCGTCCGGCGCGGCGTTCAGGTGGACGGGCACGCTCACGCCGGGCGTGCCGACCGGGAACGCGCGGGACTGCCCGCTGGCCGGGTTCAGTTGCACGACCGCCGGGGCGTCGCCGCGCCGCGTGAAGTACAGCAGGCCGTCCGCGCCCAGCGCGGCGCTGTCGGGCGCGCCGTCTGTGGGCACGCGGCTGACCGCGCCGCTCACCGGGTCCAGCAGCAGCACCTGCGGCTGCCCGTACGCCGTGAACGCCACGCGGCCGTCCGGGAGGGTCAGCAGGTTGTTCAGCGTCTCGACCGTGCCTGCCAGGAACCGCTGGGTGCGGCCGTCCGCGCCGCGCCGCAGCAGGAAACTGCCCTCGGCACTCACGCCGCGCACCGCTGCCCACACGTCTGTGCCGCTGACGGCGTGACTGGTGATGGTCTCGAAGCCCGTGACCGGGAACGCCACGGGCGTGAAGGTGGTGTCCGCCGCGTCGAAGCGCATCAGGCTGTGCCGCGAGGCCTCGTCGGCGCTGGCGGGCGCGCGCAGCAGCACCTGCTGGCCCTGCGTGCGGGCGGCGCTGGCGAAGTACGCCGCGCCCGCCGCGCCGCCCGCCGGGATGGGGTGCGCCGCGCTGCCCAGCACGGTCACGGTCAGGGTCTGCTGGCGCGTTCCGGCACTCACGGTCAGCTGCACCGACCCGCCCGAGGCGAGGGCCGCGCCGCCCAGCGTGACGGGCAGCAGGGTGTCGCTGCCACTGGCGACCGGGGTGCCCACACTCAGCTGCGCGCCCGCCTGCCCGGCCGCGAGGGCTGCGCCCACACCGGCCGGTGACACGCCACTGACGCGCAGGGTGCCGCTCTGCGCGAACGCCCCGGCGACCGGCACGCTCTCCACGCTGACGGCCAGCGCGCCCGGCGTGACGTTCCCGCCCGTGCCGGGGGTCACGCCGCCGGTCGAGGGCGCGCCCGTCCCGCCGCAGGAGGCCAGCAGCAGCGACGCCGCCAGCAGCAGCGCCGGGGTGCGCCAGCCGCGCGTGGCCCGGCGTGGGGAATCCGTGTGGTCAGCGGTGAGGGATCGCTTCATGGCACGATTTCAACACACGGCCCCTTGCGAGACCCTTACGGCGCGCTGGTCGGGGCGGCCCGCGTCAGCGGCGCGCGGTCTTCAGGCGGCGCGGCAGGGCGTGCAGGTCGGCCGCGCCGCCCACCGGCAGCAGCGCGTCCAGGAACGGCAGGGCCGCCATGATCGCCCGCTGCACCGGCTGGTAGCCCGGCAGGGCCGCCAGCGGCGAGAGCCACACCACCTGTCCTGCCTGCGCGCGCAGGTCCCGCAGCGCCCGGCTGACCAGCGCGGGCTCGCCGGTATCCAGCCCGTCACTGAGGATCAGGACCAGCGTGTCGCGGTTCACGCGGGCGCGTTCCTCGCGCGCCAGTCGCAGCAGGTTCTCGCCGATGCGGGTGCCGCCGCCCCAGGCTTCCCCCAGGTCCAGCAGGCTCAGCGGGGCGCCCGGCGCGGCGCGGCGCAGCGCGGGGGTCAGGCGGGTCAGGCCGGTACTGAACGCGTACACCTCCACCCGCCGCGAGCGCAGGTGCAGCGCCTGCGCAAAGCGCAGCAGCAGCGTGGCGTCAGTGCCCATCGAGCGGCTCCCGTCGATCACCAGCAGGAAGCGCGGCGCGCGGCGCGGGCGGCCCAGCCAGCGCAGCAGCGTGGCGTCCCCGGCGGTGCGGGCGGCGGCCCGCAGGGTGCGGCGGGCGTCCAGTTTCGGTCCCCGGTTGGCCTGCGGTTTCAGGCGGCGCGCGCGGCCCAGGTGCAGGGACCGCACCAGCGCCGACGCGGCCCGCAGCAGGTCCGGCAGGTCGTCGCCGCCCGCCTGCACGGCCTGTCCCGGCGCGGCGTTCGGGCTCAGGCGGGCGCGCAGGCTGGGCACGGCCGCGTCGTCCGGCGGGGCGGTATCGTCGCCGTCCAGCGGTTGCCCCGGCGCCTGACTGTCCGGCGCGTCCTCGTCCGGGTCCGGCGTGTCGTCCGGGGCGGGCGCGCGGGTGGGTTTAGGTGCGGGCCGCTGGCCCGGCTGCGGTGGGGGAGGCGGCCCGGCGTCGGTCTGCTCCTCGCCTCCCGGCGCTTTCGTTTCCGGCAGCAGGGGCGGCAGTTTCGGCTGCGCCGCGCCCTCCACCCGGAAGAAGGCGTTGAATTCCAGGTCGAACAGCCGCAACTGCTCGGGGCTGGCACTCAGGACCGCCCGCAGCGCCCCGCGCACCTCGCGCCGCTCCAGCACGTCCACCGCGCCCAGCGCGCGCAGCGCGTCGGCCGTCTCACCCGGCCCGATCAGGAAACCGTGCCGGTCGCGCAGCCGCGCCGTGAACGCCGACACCTGCGACGCCAGGTCCGGCGGGATGACCCCCAACCCGCTCACGCGCCCGACTGGTGGCCCGCCGCCGCCTGCGCCGCCAGCCCCTGCAACGTCGGCGCGGCCAGCAGCTGATCCTCCCGCAGTTTCAGGACCGCGCCCAGCGTCGCGCGGATGCCGGGGGCGTCCAGGTGATCGGCGTGCAGGCTGACCAGCGCCGCCGCCCAGTCCAGCGTTTCCGCCACGCCCGGCGGTTTGCCCAGCGGCAGCGCGCGCAGGGCGTGCACGGCGTTCGTGACCTGCTGCGCCAGCGTCTCGTTCACGCCGGGCAGGCGCGCGTGCACGATCGCCAGTTCCTGCGCGCGGCTGGGGTACTCGGTCCAGTGGTACAGGCAGCGGCGGCGCAGCGCATCACTCAGTTCCCGCGAGCGGTTACTGGTCAGGATCACGTGCGGGCGCGTGCGGGCCTCGATGGTTCCCAGTTCCGGCACGGTGATCTGCCACTCGGCCAGCAGTTCCAGCAGGAACGCCTCGAAGGCGTCGTCGGCGCGGTCCACCTCGTCGATCAGCAGCACGGGAGCCTGCTCCTCGCGGATCGCCTGCAGCAGCGGACGCGCCATCAGGAAGCGTTCGCTGTACAGGTCCTCGTCGGTCACGCCGCCCTGCCCGCCCAGCTCGGCGGCCCGCAGGTGCAGCAACTGGCGCGCGTAGTTCCACTCGTACAGCGCCGACTGCGCGTCCAGGCCCTCGTAGCATTGCAGGCGGATCAGGCGCGTGCCCAGCGTGGCGGCCAGCGTCTTGGCGGCCTCGGTCTTCCCGACCCCGGCCGGACCTTCCAGCAGCAGCGGCTTGCCGAGCGCCACGACCAGCCGCAGCGCGGTCGCCAGGGCGTCGTCGGCCACGTACCCGCGTGCCAGGAAAGCGGCTTGCAGGTCGGCGGGCGTGGGCAGCGCGGCGTTCACGCGACCCTCATGTCGGCGGGGGGGGTGAGGCGCGGCGTGAGCGTCTGATACGGACTCCGATTGAATGGCTTGATAAGCCATTCAATCCGAGCGGAGCGAGTAGGAGCAAAACGGATTCCGGACGTGGAGTTGACAGATCGGTGGTGTTCCGATCTGTCAACGAAATAAACGGAATCCGTATGACAGCAATTCTTACAAGACATGTTTCTCTCTCCTGGCGCGGCTCCATCCGGTTCGGGCCGCGATCTTAATGTTCGGGAGTGGCGGGGCCGGTGACGGGACGGTGAGAGTCCGGCGCGTAGGGTTCCAGCATGACCTTTCCCCTGCTGCTCTGCGCCCTGATCGCCCTGTTCTCCGGCCTGCACTTCGGGCGCCGCTTCGCGCAGGCGCACCGCAGCGGCGGGAACATCGTCCTGCCCGCCCTGGCGCACGGCGTGATCGCTGCGCCCCTGATGGTCCTGACCGTCCTGCTGGACCCCACCGAGGCCAGCATGCTGTGGATGGCCGTCGCCCTGACCGCCCTGATGAGCCTCGCCATGGGCGCCCTGCTGCCCGCTCCGGCCGCCGCCCGCGCCGAGCGCCGGAACGTCGCCCTGGCCCCCCAGCGCGTCCCCGAAACGCCCGCCCGTTCCTCCAGCGCCGCCTGAACAGCCACTGAAGGCCCCCCAGCGGGAAAGGTCAACCTGCGCGCCGCCCCCTCCGAAAGGAGCCGGGCGGCGCGCCCTCGTTGCGTCGGCCGCCCGGCACGCGAGCGGGCCGCGACACGTAAAGGGAACGGCACCCCCCGGCGGATGAAAGTCACGCGCGGCTGCGGCAGACTGGGCGCATTCACGGGCGCACGCCCACCCCACCCCCACCGCACTCCCGGAGGCCCCATGAGCCGCAGCAAGACTGGCCGCACACTGAACACCCTGATCCGCCTGGGCCGCGCCCTGACCGACACCGACCCCACCGAACGCGACCCCGTGAAGGCCGCCCGGCAGGCCGCCAGCAGCGCGCTGCGCGGCCCGGTCGACAGCGCCGCCGAACGCCTGCGCGCCGCCGGAACCGAGGCCCGCACCCGCCTGGGCGAACGCGCCGACGCCCGCCTGGAACGCCTGATCACCGAACGCCGCGCCGCGCAGGACACCCGCCCCGACCCGGAAGCGCTGGCCGTGCTGGCCCGCCGCCGCGCGGAACGCGAGGCCCGCGTGGCCCGCATCCGCAACCGCGAGCGCCTGCTGGCCCTGGCCCAGACGCCCGCGCAGCGGCAGGTGCTGAGCGCCGTGGTCGCCGTGACCCCCTGGGCGGGCGGCGCGCCGGACACCGAACTGCGTTACACCGCCCTGCTCGACCGCCTCGCGCCGCGCGGGGACGCCGCGACCGAGATGAGCGTGCACCGCGCCCTGTGGACCCTGGCCGAACAGCGCGTGCTGAGCGTCTCGCCGCACGGCCTGATCCGCGCCGAGCCGCTGCGCGCCCCGCTGGCCCTGCCCAGCAGCGAACGGGCCAGCAGTGAGCGGGCCAGCAGCGAACAGGACAGCGGCTAGCCCCGCCGCAGGCGCCTGCGTCACAGGACCCTGCGTCACAGAACCCTGCGTCACGGGGCGGCGGGTCACGGGGCTGTCCTGCACGGCTGCCAGACCGTCATTCAGGCCAGCGTGCTGCCGGACGCACCGACGTGCGCGCTCATGTTCTCGAAGGTCTTGGAGATCAGCTTCTGCGCCTGCGCGTCCAGCAGGCGGCCGCCGACCGTGGCGACCGGGCCGCGCATGGTGGCGTCACCGGTCCAGTCCAGGGTGGTCGTGCCGTTGCCGTTGTCCACGACGTTCGCCCCGGCAGTCAGGTCCACGACGCTGCCCAGCCCGCCGCCCTGCACCTTCACGTTCACGCGGTTCGCCGCCTCGTCGGGCAGCACCTCGATCTTGAACTTGAACTTGCCGCGCACCATGCCCACGCCCACCTGCACGGTGGCGTCCATGTGCGTCTGATCGTGCACCACGACTTCCTGCACGTCCGGCAGGCAGCGCGCCACGCGTTCCGGGTCCTGCACGAACGCCCACACGGCGGCGGGGGGGGCCTGCACCTGTTCCTGACCTGAGTAACTGAGTTTCATAGCGGACCTCCTGCGGCGCGCGGGCCACGGTGAATTAAGTGAGTGGCCCCATTGTAGGGCGGCGGGGGTTGAAGAAAGATTGGCCCTCCCCACCATCTGCCACCACTGCCATCTGCCGCCCCTACCATCCGCCGCCCCTGGCCTGCTGCCCCGTCAGGCCAGTGGCGGGTCCGGCCGGCACTACCATGCAGGTATGACTGCACCCTCTCACGCGCCACACGCGCACGGTCCTGTCGCGGGTGTGCTGCTGGCGGCCGGGCTGGGCACCCGCATGGGCGGCCCCAAACAGCTGGCCCTGCTGGCCGGGCGGCCGCTGGTGCGCCACGCGGCGCAGGCGCTGGCGGACGCCGGGCACGACACGCTGCTGTGCGCCGTCCCGCCCGGCGAGGTGGGCGACGGCATCCGGGCGGCGCTGCGGGACCTGCCGTTCGCGTTCGTGGTGAACCCGGCCCCGGCGCGCGGTCTGGGCAGTTCCTTCCGCGCGGCGGTGGGAGCGCTGCCGGGCGGGCTGGCCGCCGTGAACTTCGCGCTGGCCGACATGCCGCTGCTGGGGGCCGCGCAGCACGCCGCGCTGATCGCCGCCTTCCGCGAGACCGGCGCGCCCGTCGTGCTGGCCGGGTACAGCGCGCCCGGCGCAGAGCCGGTGCGTGCGCCGCCGCACCTGTTCCGCGCGGACCTGCTGGCGGCCGTGCGGGACGCCCCGGACGCCGATCACGGCCCCCGGCACCTGATCCGCGAGCACGCCGCGCAGGCCGTCACGCTGACCTTCCCGGCCGCGCTGCTGCTGGACGTGGACACCCCGGAAGCGCTGGCGCAGGCGCAGGGGCTGTTGCAGGAACCGTAGCGGCGGTCGGGGCACCGGCGGCGTATCCTGCCGTATGGCCCCCAACACGGCAGCGAACGCGCTTCAGGACGGCAAGCGGCGGCAGGCGCAGGCGCTGCTCCGGGACGGCGAGGTGTGGCTGATCGCCGCGCGCGAGTCCGGCGTGCGCCCGGAACCGGCCCTGACGCTCGTGGCGGGCGTGGACGTCACCTGGGACAGCCTCTTCCTGCTGACCCACACGGAGGCGGTGGCGATCGTGGGTCGCTTCGACGCGGACGCCGTGCCGCCCGGCTGGACCGTGCACGGCTACGACGCCGACCTGCGAGCACTGCTGCGCGCCGAGGTCAGACGGCTGGGCGCGCGGCGCGTGCTGCTGAACATCAGCGAGGACGACCCGCTGTGCGACGGCCTGACCTCGGGCCTGGAACGCCGGGTGCGTGGCTGGCTGACGCCGGGCGACGACCTGCCCGAGCTGGAGTGGGACAGCGCCGCGCCGCTGCTGGGGCAGCTCCGGTCCGTCAAGACGCCCGAGGAACACGCCGCGATCCGGGAGGCCGTCGAACTGGCCGAGGCGCACCTGCGCGAGATGGCGGCCGCCGCCCACCCCGGCTGGCGGGAGCGGGACGTCGCGGCCTTCCTGCACGGCCTGTGCCGCCGCGACGGCGCCGAGCCTTCCTGGGGCTGGAACGCCTGCCCGAACGTGCACATCGGCCCGGACAGCCGCCCCTCGCACGCGCCGCCCGGCGATCACGCCCTGCGGCCCGGCGACCTGCTGCACATCGACTACGGCGTGCGCCTGAGCCACGGGTACTGCTCGGACATCCAGCGCGTGTACCGCCTGCCCGACGGGAACCCGGTGCCGGACGCCGTGCAGGCCGCCTTCCGCGCCTGCTGGAACGCCATCCAGGCGGGCGCGGACGCCCTGCGCCCCGGCACGCCCGGCCACGCCGTGGACGCCGCCGCGCGCGCCGCGCTGGTCGCCGCCGGGTACCCCGAGTACCAGCACGCGCTGGGGCACGGGCTGGGCCGCGCCACGCACGACGGCGGCACCCTCCTCGGCCCGCGCTGGCCCCGCTACGGGCAGACCGTCGAGGGACCCGTGCGCGAGAACGAGGTGTACACCCTGGAACTGGGCGTCATGGTGCCCGGCCACGGCTTCATCGGCCTGGAGGAGGACGTGATCGTCCGTGACGGGCCGCCCACGTGGCTCTCGGCGCGGCAGGACGACCTGAAGATCCTGGGCTGACAGCCCCCGCAGACCGGGGTGGTGCTTACCGGGGTGGGGCGCCGGGCAGGTCGACCGGCGTGACGGGAATGGGCTCCCCGAACCGGGCGTACTTGCGGCCACGGGCGGGTTCGCCGCGCCCGCAGAACACCGTGACGTTCGGCAGGCCGTGCACGTTCACCTCGGCCACGGCGAGGCGGCCCGTGTCGTACGCGCCCAGGTCGATGTACAGGTGGCGGCCCATGCGTGACGGCGTGGGCACCGGCGTGTGCCCGTGCACGGAGTACATGACCCCGTCGGGCAGCGGGAACGGACCCTCGAACGGCCGCAGCCACAGCGCCGCCGACAGCGGGTTGGGGTGCTGCGGGTGCCGCACGGGCGGCGAGGCGTGCGCGATCATCACGCTGGGGTGCGCGGGCGCCTCGTCGTGGATGTCGCCGTCGGCGGTGACGTACACGACGCGCCGCAGGACGTTCAGGTACGCCTCCAGCAGCGGCGGGAATTTCTCCAGGGTCAGCCCGCCGAGTTCCTTGCGGACCGTCTCGCCCCCGGCGCGCATCCACCACTGGTAGCCTTCCATCGCGCGGCGGTAATCGCCCAGGTCGTGGGTGCCCTCGTACTGCCGGTACCATTTCACGCCTTCCTGCATCATGCGTTCGTGGTTGCCCATCAGCAGCGTGGCGCGCCCGGCGGCGTGCAGTTCCATCAGTTTCTCCACGACCGGCATGGAGCGCGGCCCGCGGTCGATGGCGTCGCCCAGCGACACGTAATGCGCGTCCGGGAAGCGTTCCAGGGTGGCGCGCAGCAGGTCCGGGCGGCCGTGCAGGTCGGGAATGATCAGCACCTGCCGGCTCATGGGCGCTCCCCGCTGCCCGGCTGGTCACTGCCCGGCCGGTCGCTGTCGGGCCGGTCGCTGTCGGGCCGGTCGCTGTCGGGTTCGTCGCTGAAGTCCAGCAGCGTCTGCTTGCTGCGTTCGCGCAGCAGGGCCGCGCCGTTCGGGTCGGGCGTGAACGTCACGTGCGCGCCGCTGACGTTCACGCGGTACGCCGCGCCGTCGGCCGCGCCGGGCAGCCACTCGGCCGGCAACTGGAAGGTGCGGCCGCGCAGGTCCTCCACGTCCGCCAGTCCGGCGTCCTCGTCCAGTACGTCTATGACCAGCAGATTCTCGGGCTCACCTTGCATCCCGCAAGTCTACCCCGCCGCCCGGAGAAGGTGCGGGTCGGCGGCGGGCCGCGCGGGTTGCATCTTCCGGGGGACGTTCCGGCCGGGTCGTGGGCGTTAGGCTGGAGCGCATGACCGTGACCCGACGTCTGTTCCTGCGCACCCTGGCCGGGGGGAGCGCGGCGGCGCTGGTGGCGGGCGGCGCGGGGGCGGCGCAGGCGTACCGTTTCGGCGTGACCCGCCATGAGCGCACGCTGCCGGGCCTGCGCGCCCCGCTGCGCGCCGCGTTCCTGACCGACCTGCACTACGGGCTGTTCATCGGGGCCGGAAGCGTGGCGGCCTGGGTGGACGCCACGAACGACCTGCGGCCGGACGTGGTGCTGCTGGGCGGCGATCAACTGGACGCCCGCATGGACGACCTGCCGGGGCCGCTGCTGCGGGAACTGGGGCGCCTGCGCGCACCCCTGGGCGTGCTGGGCGTGTGGGGCAACCACGATTACGGCAGTTTCGGGAGGTACGGCGGGCGGCACTACGGCGCGCCCCGCGCGGACTGGGCGGCCAAACGCGCGGAACTGACGGCGGCGTTCGCGGGGGCGGGCGTGACGATCCTGCGTGACGAGGGGCGCGCGGTGCGGGACGACCTGTGGGTGGGCGGCACGGACGACCTGTGGTTCGGCAAGCCGGACGTGACGGCGGCCCTGGAGGGCGCAGGGAACCGGGCGACGCTGCTGGTCACGCACAACCCGGACCTGCTGCCCGCGTTGCCGCGCCCGGCGGGGCTGGTGCTGTGCGGGCACACGCACGGCGGGCAGGTGAGGGTGCCGCTGTGGGGCGCGCCGATGGTGCCCAGTGCGTTCGGGCAGCGGTACGCGATGGGCTGGGTGCAGGGCGAGCACGTCACGCCCGCGTATGTCAGCCGGGGCCTGGGCCTGAGTGGCCTGCCGGTGCGGAACCTGTGCGAACCGGAAATCACGTTGCTGCAACTGAGCCCGGCCCTGGGCTGAGGCCGGGCGTGGGTCGGGTTCCCGGCGGTCATACGTGGGCGTGGCGCGGCTGACCGGGCGTCGGGTGGGGCGTGCCCCCGCCGTGTGAAGGGTGAGGCTCTGGCGGGGCCTGGGGCCGCCCTTGTATGGAAGCACTTCATTCCTTGCGCTGCCCCGGACGCTGCTGACATCCCAGATTGCGCCGGAATGCCATTCTGATTGAATTTATTGCGTGGGCAGGGGCTGCGCGGGCGGGCTGCCGGAGAAATAGTGCGCGAAAGATTGGACCCGTTATAAACAACGGCCCTGCATAGACATGCATCTCTCTGTATGGTGGATTCTAGCAGCCTGCACCCTGCGGGCGAGCGAGTCACGTGCGAGATGGGAGCGTCAACATGAACGAAACGAACAACCGGGTGACTCCGGCTGCAGCGCCGCACACCCCCAACGAACCGGGCCGGACCGCAGACGGTCTGCATGCGCCCTCCGCCGCCGAACAGCGCGGCGCACGCGAACAGGGCCTGTACAGCGCCGCCGAGCACGACGCCTGCGGCGTGGGCTTCGTCGCGCACATCAAGGGCCACCGCAACCACGCCATCGTGCAGCAGGGCCTGAAGATCCTCGAGAACCTCGACCACCGCGGCGCGGTCGGCGCCGACCCCCTGATGGGCGACGGCGCGGGCCTGCTGATCCAGATTCCCGACGAGTTCTACCGCGCCGAGTTCGCGCAGCAGGGCGTGACCCTGCCCCCGCCCGGCGATTACGGCGTCGGCATGATCTTCCTGCCCAAGGAGATCGCCTCGCGCCGCGCCTGCGAGCAGGAACTCGAACGCGCCATCACCGCCGAGGGACAGGTCGTGCTCGGCTGGCGCGACGTGCCGGTCAACCGCGAGATGCCCATGAGCCCCACCGTCCGCGAGAAGGAACCCGTCATCCGGCAGGTGTTCATCGGCGCCGGACCCGACACCCTGGTCCCCGACGCGCTGGAACGCAAGCTGTACGTCATCCGCCGCCGGGCCAGCAACGCCATCCGCGCGCTGAACTTCACGCACGGCGCCGAGTACTACGTGCCCAGCATGTCCTGCCGCACGGTCATCTACAAGGGACTGCTGCTCGCCACGCAGGTCGGCGAGTACTACCTGGACCTTCAGGACGAACGCGTGACCTCCGCGCTGGCCCTGGTGCACCAGCGTTTCTCCACGAACACCTTCCCCGAGTGGCCGCTGGCGCACCCGTACCGCATGGTCGCGCACAACGGCGAGATCAACACCGTCAAGGGGAACTTCAACTGGATGCGCGCCCGCGAGGGCATCATGCAGAGCCCCGTGCTGGGCGACGACCTGAAGAAGCTCTACCCGATCTCCTTCGAGGGCGAGAGCGACACCGCCACCTTCGACAACGCGCTGGAACTCCTGACGCTGGCCGGGTACCCCATGGCGCACGCCGCCATGATGATGATCCCCGAGGCCTGGGAGCAGAACGCGAACCTGCCGCCCAGCCGCCGCGCGTTCTACGAGTACCACGCCAGCATGATGGAACCCTGGGACGGCCCGGCCGCGATGGTCTTCACGGACGGCCGTCAGGTCGGCGCGACCCTGGACCGCAACGGCCTGCGCCCCGCCCGCTACGTGCAGACCCGCGACGACCTGGTGATCCTGGCGTCCGAATCCGGCGTGCTGCCCGTCCCGGAAAGCAAGATCGTCAAGAAGTGGCGCCTGCAACCGGGCCGCATGTTCCTGATCGACTTCGAGCAGGGCCGCATCATCGAGGACGA
This sequence comes from Deinococcus seoulensis, assembly GCF_014648115.1. NCBI lineage: Bacteria > Thermotogati > Deinococcota > Deinococci > Deinococcales > Deinococcaceae > Deinococcus > Deinococcus seoulensis. Next base: position 20,923 of record NZ_BMQM01000028.1, on the reverse strand, counting down.
CGAACTGAAAAACCAGTTCGCGTCCGCCAAACCGTACGCGCAGTGGGTGGAGAACACCCGCTTCCGCCTGGACGACAGCGAGGAGACCGGCACCGTCGCGCAGTTCCGCGAGCCGCTGCTGGAACGCCAGCAGGCCTTCGGGTACACCCAGGAGGACCTGAAGTTCCTGATGGGCCCCATGGCCCTGAGCGGCGAGGAAGGCATCGGCTCCATGGGCAACGACAGCCCGCTGGCCGTGCTGTCCGGCAAGAACAAGCCGCTGTACTCGTACTTCAAGCAGCTGTTCGCGCAGGTCACGAACCCGCCCATCGACCCGATCCGCGAGTCGGTCGTCATGAGCCTCGTGTCGTTCGTGGGGCCGCGCCCGAACCTGCTGGACATCAACGCGGTCAACCCGCAACTGCGCCTGGAAGTCGAGCAGCCCATCCTGGACTTCGACGACATGGCCCGCGTGCGCTCCATCGAGGAGTACACGCGCGGCAAGTTCAAGGCCTACGAACTCGACATCACCTACCCCGCCGAGTGGGGCGCGCGCGGCGTCGAGGCGAAACTGGCGACCATCAACGCCTGGGCCGTGGACGCCATCGAGAGCGGCCACAACATCATCATCATCAGTGACCGCCGCGTGGACCGCGAACGCGTCGCCATTCCCAGCCTGCTGGCCCTCAGCAGCGTCCACCATCACCTCGTGAAGGCGGGCCTGCGCATGAAGGTCGGTCTGGTCGTCGAGACCGGCGACGCCCGCGAGGTGCATCACTTCGCCGCGCTCGCCGGGTACGGTGCCGAGGCCATCCACCCGTACCTCGCGCTGGAAACGCTGATCAACCTGCACACCGACGTGCCCGGCATGCCCGCCCTGAGCGGCATCGACGCGCACACCGCCATCTACAACTACGTCAAGGCGATCGGCAAGGGCCTGAGCAAGATCATGTCCAAGATGGGCGTCAGCACGTACATGAGTTACTGCGGCGCGCAGCTGTTCGAGGCGATCGGCCTGAAGAGCGACTTCGTGCAGAAGTACTTCTACGGCACGCCCACCCAGGTCGGCGGGATCGGCATCTTCGAGGTGGCGGAAGAAGCCCTGCGCAACCACCGCGCGGCGTTCAGCGACGATCCCGTGCTGGCGCAGAACCTCGACGCGGGCGGCGAGTACGCGTGGCGCGTGCGCGGCGAGGAGCACATGTGGACGCCGGACTCGATCGCCAAGTTGCAGCACTCGGTGCGCAGCGGCAACTACGCCACGTTCGAGGAGTACGCCCGGATCATCAACGACCAGAGCAAGCGCCACATGACCCTGCGCGGCCTGTTCGAGTTCAAGACCGAGGGCCTCACGCCCATTCCCATCGAGGAAGTGGAGAGCGCCAGCGAGATCGTCAAACGCTTCGCCACGGGCGCCATGAGCCTCGGCTCGATCAGCACCGAGGCGCACACCACCCTGGCCGTCGCCATGAACCGCATCGGCGGCAAGAGCAACACCGGGGAAGGCGGCGAGGACCCCGCCCGCTACGAACGCGAGATGCGCGGCGAGACCATCGGTGAGGGCCACACCCTCGCCAGCATCCTCGGCGTCAGTGCCAATGGGGAGCGGCGCGTGGAAGTGGACTACCCGCTGGAACCCGGCGACAGTCTGCGCAGCAAGATCAAGCAGGTCGCCTCGGGCCGTTTCGGCGTCACCACCGGCTACCTGACCAGCGCCGACCAGATCCAGATCAAGATGGCGCAGGGCGCCAAGCCCGGCGAGGGCGGCCAGCTGCCCGGCGGGAAGGTCAGCGAGTACATCGGGTTCCTGCGGCACTCCGTGCCCGGCGTGGGCCTGATCAGCCCGCCCCCGCACCACGACATCTACTCCATCGAGGACCTCGCGCAGCTCATCCACGACCTGAAGAACGTGAACGCCCGCGCGGACATCAGCGTGAAACTCGTCTCGGAAGTCGGCGTGGGCACCATCGCGGCGGGCGTGGCGAAGGCCAAGGCCGACCACATCGTGATCGCCGGGCACGACGGCGGCACCGGGGCCAGCCCCTGGAGCTCCATCAAGCACGCCGGGAGCCCCTGGGAACTGGGCCTCGCGGAGACGCAGCAGACCCTGGTCCTGAACCGCCTGCGTGACCGCGTGCGCGTCCAGACCGACGGGCAACTCAAGACCGGCCGCGACGTGGTCATCGCCGCCATGCTCGGCGCCGACGAGTTCGGCTTCGCCACCGCGCCACTCGTCGCGCAGGGCTGCATCATGATGCGCAAGTGCCACCTGAACACCTGCCCCGTCGGTGTCGCCACGCAGGACCCGGTGCTGCGCGCCCGCTTCCAGGGCAAACCCGAGCACGTCATCAACTTCTTCTTCTTCATCGCCGAGGAAGTCCGCGCCATCATGGCCAGCCTGGGCATCCGCACCCTGAACGAACTGATCGGCCGCAGCGACCTGCTCGACACCCGCAAGGGCATCGAACACTGGAAAGCGCAGGGCCTGGACTTCAGCCGCGTGTTCTACCGCCCGGAACTGCCCGAGGAGGTCGGCACCCGCCACCTGCACACCCAGGACCACGGCCTGGACCGCGCGCTCGACCTGCAACTGATCGACAAGTGCCGCCCCGCCTTCGACACCGGCGTGAAAGTGCACTTCCTTCAGGACGTGCGCAACGTGAACCGCACCGTCGGCGCGATGCTGTCCGGCGAACTGATCCGCCGCCACCCGCAGGGCCTGCCCGACAACACCGTGTTCATCCAGATGGAAGGCACGGGCGGCCAGAGCTTCGGCGCGTTCCTGGCGCCCGGCATCACCCTGTACCTGATCGGCGACGCGAACGACTACACCGGCAAGGGCCTGTCCGGCGGCCGCGTGGTCGTGCGCCCCAGCATCGAATTCCGCGGCCGGGCCGAGGAGAACATCATTGTCGGGAACACCGTCCTGTACGGCGCGACCAGCGGCGAGGCCTTCTTCCGGGGCGTGGCGGGCGAACGCTTCGCCGTGCGCCTGAGCGGCGCGCAGGCCGTCGTGGAAGGCACGGGCGACCACGGCTGCGAGTACATGACCGGCGGGACCGCCGTCGTGCTCGGCCAGACCGGCCGGAACTTCGCGGCGGGCATGAGCGGCGGCGTGGCGTACGTGTACGACGTGGACGGCAAGTTCGCGCAGCGCTGCAACACCAGCATGGTCGACCTGCTGCCCCTGGAATCCGAGGCCGAGCAACTGGCCCACACGCCCGCCAGCGGCCTGCACATGGGCCGGAGCGACGAGGCGAACCTGCGCTCCCTGCTGGAAAGCCACCACAAGTGGACCGGCTCGCAGCGCGCCAGCGAACTCCTCGACGACTGGGACAGCGCCCTGAAACGCTTCGTCAAGGTCTTCCCGAAAGAGTACCAGCGCGCCCTGCGGGAACGCACCGACAGCGACGCCGGCACCGTGCACGCCGCCGACACCACCAGCATGCAGACCGCGCAGCCCGCCAACGCGGTCGCCGCGCAGGGCACCCTGACCAAGTAACCTCCGGCGCGGCCCGCCCCACACCCGGACGGGCCGCCCGCACACACGGAGCACACCATGAGCAAGATCACCGGCTTCCTCGACCAACCGCGCATCAAGGACCAGTACGCGCCCGTCGACGCGCGCCTCAAGCACTATCACGAGTTCCTGATCCCGCTCGACAGTGGCGCCGCGAAACTCCAGGCGACCCGCTGCATGGACTGCGGCATTCCGTTCTGCAACAACGGCTGCCCCGTCGGGAACATCATCCCGGACTTCAACAACCTCGTGTACCAGGACGACTGGCGCAGCGCGCTGGACACCCTGCACTCCACGAACAACTTCCCCGAGTTCACGGGCCGCATCTGCCCCGCGCCCTGCGAGGCCGCCTGCACCCTGAACATCGGCGGCGACGCCGTGGGCATCAAGAGCATCGAGCTGAGCATCATCGAACGCGGCTGGCAGGAAGGCTGGGTCACCCCGCAACCCCCCGCCGTCAAGACTGGGAAGAGGGTCGCCGTGATCGGTTCCGGCCCCGCCGGGCTGGCCGCCGCGCAGCAGCTCGCGCGCGCCGGGCACGACGTGACCGTGTTCGAGAAGAACGACCGCGTGGGCGGCCTGATGCGCTACGGCATTCCCGACTTCAAGATGGACAAGCACCACATCGACCGCCGCGTCGAACAGATGGAAGCCGAAGGCGTCACCTTCCGCACCGGCACCCTGGTCGGCGCGTGGCCCGAAGGCAGCCGCGTCACGAACCTCAGCAAGAAGACCGTCACTCCCGACGAACTGAAAGCCGAATTCGACGCCGTGCTCCTCGCGGGCGGCGCCGAGCAGCCCCGCGACCTGCCCGCGCCCGGCCGCGAACTGGACGGCATTCACTTTGCCATGGAGTTCCTGCCGCAGCAGAACCGCGTGAACGCCGGTGACAAGCTGAAAAAGCAGTTGCGCGCCGACGGGAAGCACGTCATCGTGATCGGCGGCGGCGACACCGGCAGCGACTGCGTCGGCACCAGCAACCGCCACGGGGCCGCCAGCGTCACCCAGTTCGAGGTCATGCCCCAGCCCCCGGAAAAAGAGAACAAACCCCTCGTGTGGCCCTACTGGCCCATGAAACTCCGCACCAGCACCAGCCACGAGGAAGGCGCCGTGCGTGAATTCGCCATCGCCACCAAGGAATTCATCGGCAAGGGCGGCAAGGTCACGGGCGTCAAGACCGTCCGCATGGAACTGATTGACGGCAAACTCACCGAAGTCGAAGGCAGCGAGGAAATCCACAAGGCCGACCTCGTCCTGCTCGCCATGGGCTTCGTCAGCCCCGTCGGCAGCGTCATCGACGCCTTCGGCATCGACAAGGACGCCCGCGGCAACGCCCACGCCCACACCGACGAGGGCGGCTACCACACCAACGTCGAGGGCGTGTTCGCCGCCGGAGACATGCGCCGCGGCCAGAGCCTCGTCGTGTGGGCCATCCGCGAGGGCCGCCAGGCCGCCCGCGCCATCGACCAGCACCTCATGGGCACATCGGTCCTGCCCCGCTAACCCCCACCGAACCGCTGAAGGCCGGGCCACCCAGCAGGGGAGAGGCGCGGCCTTCTACTGTTGAGTTCAGAGAATGTAGCCGGGGATAGACACCTCACCACACGACATGCACAACCCGTCTTCCTGCCAGTCCAGCAGGACGTTTCCCAGTCGCGCCTGACCCTGTGCCACAGCCACGGCCCCCAGCAGTACGGCCAGCGACGATTCATCCCGTTCCTCTTTCTGCGCCAGTGCAGCCAGGGCGATGCGCAGCAGACGATCCTCGCTGTGTCCGATCTGCTCGGTCAGCCATGGGGGAGGCTGTGGATTTCGTTCAGCATGACGCAGGGCCAGGATCAGCGCGCTCAGGGCAATCCATTCGACTTGATCCTGTGCAGTGGCGTTCTCCGCTGCGTCCAGCAGATAGGGGAGGCTGGCGTAGGAACCCAGATCAACGTCCCCCTGGTGATGCAGGGCGTCCCAGAGTTCAGGTGTGGGGGCGCCGGACAGGTCACGCAGCAGTTCTGGGAAGTTTTCTGGTGTGCGGTATCCGCCGCGCAGTGCGGCCCAGCGGGGATCGTGCAGCTCAAGGCGATTCACGATCTCAGTGTAGGTGCCCTGTTCACGCTGGTCGGTGGAGGTTGACCTTGCCGCTGCTGAATTCGGCGGGGGCGCTGCTGTGTTCGTGGAGGATCAGCCAGCGGTCGCCGCTGCGGGTCAGGGTGAGGGTGATGCGGTTGTTCATGGCGCGCAGGCGTTCGCCAGTGGCGCTGAGGCCCGTGTAGGTGGCGAAGGCGTGCACGAGGGCCAGTTCCGGCGTGACGGTGCTGCGGATGTCGTCGAAGGTGACCTGCACCCGTTCGTCGCCGAGGCTGGCGAACCAGCCCTCGACCATGCCGCGCCACTGCTGCTGGCCGTCGTAGAGCCAGTGTTCCCACATGTCGTACACGGTGACGTGGGGGTGGTACAGGGCGAGCAGAGCTTCGGCGTCGCGGGCGTGCACGGCGTCGGCGTAGGCACTGAGGATGTGGGTGGGGTCACCAGGGTTGGGAGGCATGAATTACAGTACACCACCACTCTGCCTTCAGGCAATAATTCCAGCCCTATCTGTACCGAGCGTAATTGGTGGGGAATTGAATGGGGAGCGGGCACTGCGGCCACGCTCCCCACCGACAGTCTGCGTTCAGGGAATCGGGAAGCCACCGGCGAAGGCGTGCACTTCTTCCTTCACGTCCTCGCCTTTCAGGGCGCGGTCGATCAGGTCGGCGACCTTCAGCATGTCGCTTTCCACCATGCCGCGCGTGGTGACGGCGGGCGTGCCGATGCGGATGCCGCCGCCGTGCATGATCTTCTCGGTGTCGTACGGCAGGGTGCTCTTGCTGATCGTGATGTGGTTCGCGTCCAGCAGGCGCGTGGCCTTGGTGCCGTTCAGGCCCTGGGGGCGCAGGTCCAGCACGAACAGGTGGTTGTCGGTCCCGCCGGACACCACGCGGTAGCCTTTGTCCTGGAAGGCCTGCGCGAGCGCCTGCGCGTTGCGGATGATCTGCGCGGCGTACTCCTTGAACTCCGGCTGGAGGGCCTCGCCGAACGCGACGGCTTTCGCGGCGATCACGTGCTCCAGCGGGCCACCCTGGTAACCGGGGAACACGGCCCGGTCGATCTTCGCGCCGAGTTCCGGGTCGTTGCTCAGGATGATCCCGCCGCGCGGCCCGCGCAGGGTCTTGTGGGTGGTGCTGGCGACCACGTGCGCGTGCGGCAGCGCGTTCGGGTGCACGCCCGCCGCGACCAGTCCCGCGATGTGCGCGATGTCCGCGAACAGGATCGCGCCGACCTCATCGGCGATCTCGCGGAACGCCGCGAAGTCGATGGTGCGGCTGTACGCACTGGCTCCCGCAATGATCATCTTCGGTTTGTGCTCGTGCGCCAGACGGCGAACTTCGTCCATGTCGATCAGTTCGGTTTCGGGGTTCACCTTGTACCCCACGATCTGGTAGCGCAGCCCGGAGAAGTTCACGGGGTTCCCGTGCGTCAGGTGCCCGCCGTGACTCAGGTCCATGCCCAGCACCACGGAACCCGGCTCGATCAGCGCGTTGTACACCGCGAGGTTCGCACTTGACCCACTGTGCGGCTGCACGTTCGCCCACGCCGCGCCGAACAGTTCCTTCAGGCGATCGATGGCCAGCTGCTCGATGCGGTCCACGACCTCGCACCCGCCGTACCAGCGCTTGCCGGGGTACCCCTCGGCATACTTGTTGGTCACGATGCTGCCCTGCGCCTCACGCACCGCCGCCGACGTGAAGTTCTCGGAGGCAATCAACTCCAGGCCGCGCTGCTGACGCTCGGCCTCCTGGGTGATCAGGTCGAAGAGTGCCGTGTCACGGGCGGCAGATTTCTCGGCGGTGGTCGTCATGACCCCACGGTAACACCGCCGTACTGGCCCGGTGTCCCCCGTGTCTTTGCAGGTCAGACAACCGCCCCGGCCGGAAGGTGCAGTTTGCTTTCCACCTCCCGCAGTTCACGCTCGCCCGCCAGGACCAGCACACTGTCACCGCCGGTCAGTTCGGTCGCGCCCTTCGGAATCAGGAACTCACCGCCCCGGTGAATCAGGATCACCAGCGCCTCGGGCGGCAGGCGCAGGTCCATGATGCGTTGCCCGTCGGCGGCGCTGCCGGGCCGGACCTCCACCTCGACCATCTCGTTCTTGTTATGCCCGGTCGGCGTGTACGAGATCGGGTACTGCGTGACGGTCGGCAACGCCTCCCGCACCCGCAGGAACCGCGCCACCAGCGTCAGGGTCGTGCCCTGCAGCAGCACGCTGGTCAGCACGATGAAGAACACGATATTGAACAGCGTGCCCGCCCGCTCGGCGCCCGCCAGCAGCGGAAACGTCGCCAGCACGATCGGCACCGCGCCGCGCAGCCCCACCCACGCCACCATGCTCTTCTCGTTCAGCGGCATCTTCGCGCGCGCCAGACTGACGTACACGCTCAGGGGCCGCGCCAGGAACACCAGCACCAGCGCGCACGCCAGCGCCAGCCCCGCCGTGGGCAGCAACTCGCGCGGATTGACCAGCAACCCCAGCGTGAGGAACATCGCCACCTGCATCAACCACGACAGCCCGTCATGGAACGACAGCAGGCTGCGCTTGTGAATGAACTCCGCGTTCCCCACGATCACGCCCGCAATGTAGATCGCCAGGAACCCGCTGCCACCCGCGACCGCCGTACCCGCAAAGATCGTCAGGGCCAGCGCCAGCGAAAGCACCGAGTACAGACCCTCGAACTGCAACTGCAGGCGGTTCAGGATCCACAGCGCCGCGCGGCCCAGCACCACCCCGAACAGCGCCCCGATCAGCATCTGCTTGAAGAACAACGGCACGATCCCCAGCACGCCCAGACCCGGATTCGCCATGAGTTCCAGAATCCCGACCGTCAGGAAGACCGCCATCGGGTCGTTCCCGCCCGACTCGAACTCCAGCAGCGGCGCCACATCCCCCTTCAGGCCCAGTTGCCGCTCCTTCAGGACACTGAACACCGCGCTGGCGTCCGTGCTGCTGACAATCGCGCCCAGCAGCCACGCCGACAGCCACGGAAACCCGAACGCGAAATGCACGAACGCCGCCATTACACCCGCCGTGATCAGCACCCCCACCGTCGCCAGACTCAGGCCCCGGCGCACCACGGGACGCGTGTGCGCCCAGTTGGTTCCCAACCCCCCCTGAAACAGGATGAAGCACAGCGCCAGCGTCCCCAGCGCCTGCGCGAACCGGTAATCCTGAAACTGAATGCCCAGCCCGTCCGACCCGGCCAGCATGCCCACCCCCAGGAACAGCAGCAGGCCCGGAATGCCCAGCCGCCCCCCCAGCCGACTGACCAGCAGGCTGACCAGCAGCATCACGCCAACGGCCAGCAGGTACACCTCGGTCGGTATCTCAGCCATGCACACCCCACCGCGACCGGCGGGCCGCGCCCCACACCCTGAACCTCACATTGAACCTCGACGCCATCATGCCCACATGGTGGCACGCGTCCAGACGCACAAAAAAGGACCGGGACCCCCCTCGCGGCCCCCCGGGCAGGAACATGAAGGCCCGCTGAAGCTGCGGCCCGGTCCGGGTGCCCCGCCCGCCCAAACCTGCTACCCTGAACCCCATGACGCCCCGGCCCGGTACACTTTCGCCGTTTACCTGCTCCGGGGTCACGCTCGCCTGAACCTCAGGCCGCAGCGAGTCACCCCGCCCACCCCCGTGAGGCGGGGCTTTTTTATTGCCAGACCGTTCATTCCCACACCGGAGGACCCATGCAACAAGAAGCCATCCAGGCCATCCAGGCGGCCACCACCCTCGACGAACTCCAGACCGTCAAGACCAGATACGTCGGCAAGAGCGGCCTTGTCACCCGCGAACTCGGCACCCTCGGAAAACTCCCCCCCGAAGAACGCAAGGCACGCGGCGCCGAGATCAACGCCGTCCGTCAGGCCATCCAGGACGCCCTCGACACCCGCGAAACCACCCTGAAACGCGAAGCCCTCGACGCCCAGCTGGCCAGCGAGGCCATCGACGTCACCCTCCCCGGCCTCCCCCTGCCCAGTGGCGGCCTGCACCCCATCAACCGCGTCTACGACGACCTCACCGGCATCTACGAACGCCTCGGGTACACCGTCGTCGAAGGCCCCGAAGTCGAAGACGAACACCACAACTTCGAAGCCCTCAACGTCCCCTGGTACCACCCCGCCCGCGACCTCCAGGACACCTTCTGGCTCGAAGACGGCCGCCTGCTGCGCACCCACACCAGCCCCATGCAGATCCGCTACATGGTCGACCACGAACCCGACCTCAAGATCGTCGTGCGCGGCAAGGTCTACCGCTACGAAGCCACCGACGCCACCCACGAAAGCATGTTCCACCAGCTCGAAGGCCTCGTCGTCGGCGACCACATCAACATGGCCGACCTGAAAGGCACCATCGCCGAAATGGCCCGCGGCCTCTACGGGCCCCGCGCCAAAGTCCGCTTCCAGCCCAGCTACTACCCCTTCGTCGAACCCGGCGCGGACTTCGCCGTGTACTGGGACAACCCCCGCGGCGAAAGCAAATGGCTCGAACTCGGCGGATGCGGCATGGTCCACCCCAACGTCTTCAAAGCCGTCGACGACCTCCGCGAAGCCCAGGGCAAGGAGCGCGTGTACGAAGGCAAGACCGGCTTCGCATTCGGCCTCGGCCCGGAACGCATCGCCATGCTCAAGTACAAAATCCCCGACATCCGCTACTTCTACGCCAACGACCCGAGAGTCATCGGGCAGTTCCGGGGAGAACTGGAGTGAGAGCCCGCGCCGTCGCCATCATCCTGAACGACAGCGCCGAAGTGCTCCTCATGCTCCGCCGCAAGCAGGGCCGCGCGTACGCCACGCTGCCCGGCGGCGGCATCGAGCCCGGCGAGACGCCCGCGCAGGCCTGCATCCGCGAGGTGCTGGAGGAAGTGAACCTGACCGTCACGGTCGGCCCGCCCCTCCTCGTGCTGGAGAACATCGGCAACCTGGAGCACTACTTCCGGGCGCACGTGCAGTCCGGCGAGATGCGCCTCGGCGACGGCCCCGAAGCGATCCGCAGCAGCGACGAGAACTGGTACTCGCCGCAGTGGGTGCCCCTCACAGACCTGGAAAGCGTGAACCTCGTGCCCGAGCAGGCGCGGGAACTGGTGCGCGAGGTGGCCGCGCAATGAACTGCCCGCTCTTCCTCTCCCCCTTGAGGGGGGAGATGTCCCGTAGGGACAGAGGGGGTGAAACGAACCGGCACCCAGGCGCGGTAAATCGTCCACGGTCTCGTCGTGATGCCGGTTCGGTTCACCCCCTCCCTAGCCCTCCCCCCTCTGCTTCGCAGCTTTTCAAGTCAAGGGGGAGGGGGCTAAAGGTCCTTTCTGGCTTCCAGGACTTGTTGGATTCGTTCGAGGACACCGGGGAGGTTGCGGCGTACTTCGTTGTTCCAGAAGCGCAGGGTGTGGAAGCCGTGGTCGAGCATGTCGGCGTCTCGTTCCCGGTCCGCGTCGCTGTTCAGGTGTTGGCTGCCGTCGAGTTCGATGACGAGGGTGCGTTCGTAGCAGACGAAGTCCGCGACGTACCGTCCCATGGGTTCCTGTCTGCGGAAGGTGACGCCGAGTTGTCTGCGGCGCAGGTGCTGCCACAACAGGATTTCTTCGGGGGTCATGCGTCTGCGCAGCATGCGGGCTACGTCGGTGGATGGACTGTGTCGTTCAGGCGGCACGTCTCAGCGTAAATGTTTACCCCTCTCCCCCTTCAGGGGGGAGATGTCGCCGGAGGCGACAGAGGGGGAGGAGAGGTACTCAATGAAAATTCCGTATTCGTGGTTGAAGGAACTGGTGCCGGGTCTGCCGGTGGTGTCGGAGCTGGAGCCGATTTTCGCGCAGCTGGGTCTGCCGTTGGAGGGCGTGGAGGAGGTCGCGGCGCCGCCTGCGGGGGTGCTGCTGGTGGCGGTGAAGGCGGCCGAGGCGATGCCGGGCACGCAGCTGACGCGCCTGACGCTGGATGTCGGTGAGCACGGCGAGCGGGTCATCGCGTCGGGTGCGGGGAACGCCGTGGGGCTGCCCGCGGGGACGATGCTGGCGCTGGTGTCGCCGGGCACGGAGCTGGGCGGCATGACGTATGGCGTGCGGGCGTTGCAGGGCGTGGAGTCGTGGGGCATGGCGGCCAGCGCGAAGGAGCTGGGCCTGGGTGAGAGCAGCGCGGGCTTGATGCTGTTCCCGGCGAACACCGCGAAACCGGGGACGCCGATGCGCGAGCTGTGGGCGGCGGATCACGTGCTGGACGTGGAGGTCACGCCGAACCGCGCGGACGTGCTGAGTGCGCTGGGGCTGGCGCGGGATCTGGCGGCGTTCCTGAAGCTGGAGCTGGTGCAGCCCCCGGCCGGGCCGCAGGCGGTGGGGGAGGGCGAGATCCGCGTGTCCCTGCCGGAGAAGGGCATCCGCATCGAGCGGGACCCGACGCAGAAGCTGCGCTTCGGCTGTGACCGCTTCGTGGCCCGCACCGTCAGTGGCCTGCGCAACGGTCCGGCTCCGCTGTGGATGCAGCGCCGCGTGACCCTGGCGGGCATGCGCTCCATCGACCTGATCGTGGATACCAGCAATTACGTGATGCTGGAACTGGGTCAGCCGACGGCGCTGTACGACCGCCGGGACGTGCACGGCGATCAGATCCTCGTGGCGTTCGGGCTGCGGCAGGGCGAGCAGGTGCGCGACCTGATGGGGAACGAGCATGAGGTCGGCCCGGAGGATCTGCTGATCCTCGACGGCGCGCAGCCCGAGGTGTCCACCGTCGCGGAGGCCTTCGAGACCGCTGGGCAGCCCAAACCGGGCGACACGGTGCTGGGCATCGCGGGCATCATGGGCGGCGATCACGGGCACGTGCGCGCCGACACGACGGACGTGGTGGTGGAGGTCGCGCACTTCGATCCGGTGCTGCTGCGCCGCACGAGCACCCGCCTGGGCCTGAAGACCGACGCCGTGTACCGCTACGAGCGCGGCGTGGACCCCCTGCTGCCCGAACGCGCGGCGGCCCGACTGGTGGGCCTGCTGGGCGACGCGGGCGGGCAGGTGCACCCCGGCGCGACCGTCGTGGGCGACCCCGAGATTCCGGGCCGGATCGAGGCGACGGGCGAGCAGATCCGCGCGCTGCTGGGCATGCCCGTGGACACCGAGGAGATGCGCGGCATCCTCAGCCGCCTCGGGTGCGTCGTGGAGGGTGAGGGGGACGCCCTGAGCGTCGTGCCGCCCTCATGGCGGGTGGACATGGCGATCTGGCAGGACCTCGCCGAGGAGGTCGCGCGCCTGCACGGGTTCGTGCACCTCCCCGAGAGCCTCCCCACCCTGCGCGTGCACGGCAGCAACGTCGGCGCGGAGAAGGAGGGCGTGGCCCGCGCGACGCTGCGCCGCACCCTGGCCGGACTGGGCGCGCAGGAGGTCGTCACGTACACCTTCACCAGCGACGAGGAAGCCCAGAAGGCCCGCACCGAGCGGCCCGGCGTGCGCCTGCGCAACCCCCTGACCGCCGACCGCACCGGGCTGCGCACCGCGCTGTACCCCAGCCTCGTGAAGGCCGCGCAGGCCCACGCGAAGGGCGACCGCGTGCTGATCTTCGAGATGGGCCGCATCTTCCCCGCCAGCGGCGAGACGGAACGGGTGGGCCTGCTGATGCGCGGCCCGCTGGCGCCCCGCACCGATCAGGCGGGCGTCGCCGGGGACTTCCGCGCGTTCAAGGGCCTCGTCGAATCCCTGGCGGGCACCCTGGGCGCCAGCTTCGAACTGCGTCAGCTGCGCGGCGACGCCGTCCCCAGCGCCCTGCACCCCGGCATCGCGGGTGAGGTCGTCTGGAACGGCCAGAGCGTCGGCTGGCTCGGCGCGCTGCACCCCGAAATCGCCCAGGCGTTCGGCCTGAAAGGCGACACCTTCCTCATGGAAGCCGCGCTGCCCCTCCCGGCTCGCGAATGGGCGTTCCGCGACCCCAGCCGCGCCCCCGCCGCGTGGCGTGACCTCGCCGTCATCACCCCCACCGGTGTCAGCTACGGCGAGATCGCCGCCCTGCTGCGCGAACACGGCGGCACGCTGCTCGAAAGCGTGGAACCCTTCGACGTGTTCACCGGCGAGCAGATCGGCGCGGGCAACCGCTCCGTCGCCGTACGCCTCGTCTTCCGCGGCGACAGGACCCTCACCGACGCCGAGGTGGACCCCGTCATGGACGCCCTCATGAACGCGGTGCGCGCGCAGGGCTGGAGCATCCGCGAGAAGTAACCCCTCTGCGGGGCAGCTCTTCGAGTCCGCCCCTCTGGGGCACCTCCCCTCAAAGGGGAGGCAGAAAGAGGCCAGGGCCATGTGCTCTGGCCTCCTTCCCATGCAGGTGCAGCAGCGGGACCGCGTGGGGGCGGGTAGGCTCGGGCATGACTTCCGAGACGGTAATGGTAGACGTGCGCGGCTTCCGGGGCGACGCGCTGCCCTGCGTGGTGAACCGCCACCCGCCGGGCGAGGCGGTGGGGGCGGCGCTGCTGCTGCCGGGGCTGGGGTACGGGGCGCGGCAGCCGGGCCTGCTGTACCCGGCGCTCCTGCTGGATGAACTGGGGTTCGACACGCTGGCGCTCGACACCCGCTGGAACGTCCCGGCATTCATGGACGCCCCGCCGGAGGAGCAATTGGCCTGGCTGCGGGAGGACGTGCGGGCCGCCTGCCACGCGATCCTGCCGGAACCGGGGGGTGCTTGTGTGGTGGCGAAATCCATCGGGACACTGGGCCTGACCCTGCTGCTGCACGGGGGAGAGGTGCCGCCCGGCGCGCGGCTGGTGTGGCTCACGCCGCTGCTGGAACGCCCGGAGGTCCGCGCGGCCATCGCGGCGCACGCGGCGACCTCGCTGGTCGTGATCGGCACTCAGGACGGCCACTACCGCCCCGAGTGGATCACGGAACTGACCGGCGCGGGTGTGCGGGTGCTCGTGCTGGACGGCGTGAATCACGGCCTTCAGGTCGAGGGGGACGTGGTCGGCACGCTGGGCGCGCTGCACGCCCTCATGCGGGAATTCCGCGTGTTCCTGACCGGGCAGGCGGGGTGAGGGGCCGCCCGCTGAGTCGGGTCAGCCGTGCGTGCGCCACCAGCGGAGGTTGGCGCGGATCAGTTCGCCGCTCAGGTCCTCTTCGGGGGGGAGGTCGTCGGGGCTGAACCAGCTGACGTCCAGCACCTCGCCCTCCTGGGGGGTGAGGGTTCCGGTGACGCCGTGGGCGCGGTACAGGACGGAGACGTTGTCGATGACGTGCCCGTTGGGGTACGTGAAGCGGTACTCGGGTCCGGCGAATAGGTGCAGCGGCTCCAGGTGGGTGGCGTGCAGGCCAGTCTCCTCGAACAGTTCGCGGGCGGCGGTCCCCGCGAAGGTCTCGCCGGGTTCCAGGCTGCCGCCGGGCAGCGTCCACAGGCGGGTGTGCCCGTGTCGCAGCAGCAGGAGGCGACCCTGGTCGTCGGTGACGAGGACGTTCGAGCCGGGCGCGAACCAGGGGCGCGGGCCGATCACGCGCCGTAAGTCCATCAGGAAGTTCCCGATCGGTGGCGCGGGCGGGGTGGGGGCCAGGGGCAGGGGTGGGAGGCCCGCGCGGGCGCGCAGGACGTTCATGCTGGCGCGGTTGGCGTTGTTGCTGAGGTCCGGCAGGGCGTCCAGCGGGAACCACCGCAGGTCCAGCGTCTCGCCGCTGTCGTCCGGCGCGGCCCGTTCCAGCGCGGCGGCGGGGAGCGTGCCGTGTGCGCGCATCCCGATGATGTAGATCTCGTGCCCGTTCGGGTAGCGGTGGAACAGCTCCGGGCCGTCCTGCAATCCCTCGGGCAGTGGCAGGAGGGTCAGGTTCGGGCAGTCCAGCCCCGTCTCCTCGAACAGTTCGCGGCGGGCGCCGGTCAGGAAGTCCTCGCCGGGTTCCAGCGCGCCGCCCGGTTCGCCCCACAGGCCATCATCACCGCGGCGTTGCAGCAGCACCCGCCCGTGCTCGTCCTGGATCAGGACACCGGCCGACGCGGCCATCAGGGGGCGGTTGCCCCACACCTCTCGAAGTTGCATCAGGGTCATAGACCGCCTCACCCTACTGCACCTCACGCTGACCGGATGGGAGCGCTGCGCTAGCCTGCGGACCGTGACTCCTCCTGTACCGGCTGCGGACGCCACTCTGATCGTATCGAACGGCCACGCCGAAGACCTGATCGGCGCGGCGCTGGCCCGCGAGTTGCTGGCTGCGCGGCCAGAGCCACTGCTGGCACTGCCGCTGGTGGGGGCGGGGCGGGCGTATGGCAACGTGGCCGCAGTGCAAGGACCGCTCCTGAACCTGCCCTCGGGCGGCTTTCCCTTCGGCAGCCTGAACAACCTGCGCGCCGACCTGCGCGCCGGGCTTCTGACCACCTCGCTGCGGCAGTGGTGGGCAGCCCGCTCCCTGGGTCCGCAGGTCAACCGGGTGGTGGTGGTGGGCGACACCTACGCGCTGCTGGTGGGCACGCTGGCAGCGCGCGCGGTTGCCGGGCCACGGGGCCCGCGCCTGCCCCTGACGCACCTTCAGCCACTGGTCTCCACGCACTATGCCCGTGGCATGGGAGTGCGGTCACACCTGCGGGAACTGAACGCGCTGGGTGCCAACCTGTTCATGCCCTGGGAGGTGGCGCTGGCCCGCCGGGCCCGCCGCGTCTACACGCGGGACGCTCCTTCGGCTGCGTCTCTGGCCCGCCGCGGCGTCAATGCCTCGTACCGGGGCAGTTTTGCTATGGACATCCTGCCAGCGCCAGAGCGGGACCTCCCGGAACTGCCCACCGGACGGCCAGTGCTGGCACTCGTGCCGGGCCAGCGGGGCGACGCCGACTTCTCCCTGCCGCTCATGCTGGAGGCAGCGGCCCACCTGCCTGAGTGGCAGGCCGCCGTGGCGTTTGCGAACGACTGGGCAGCGTTGCCGGTGCCTGCTGGCTGGCAGCTCACGGGCGCCGGAGACCAGACCCGCTGGCTTCAGCGTGGCGACGTGCGTGTGCTGGTGCTGCGCGGCGCCTTCGCCGCAGTCGCGCGCCGCGCGACGATGGCGCTGGGCACGGCCGGAACAGCGTCCGAGCAGCTGGCGGGCCTGGGCGTGCCGGTCATCGGGTTTCCGACTCCTGGCCCGCAGTACGTGGCGGGGTTCGCGCGCCGGCAGGCTCGCCTGCTGGGCCGGGCCCTGACGGTCACTCCGGCTGATCCCTGTGAGGTCGTGCGGGCGGTGAGGACACTGTTCGACCACCCGCAGCGTCTGAAGGCAGCTCAGGCAGACGGTCGGGAGCGGATCGGCCCGCCCGGCGCCCTGCGCGCCATCGCGGCTGAGTTGGACGGGTAGGCGCGGGGGACCCCTGCCCGGTCCTGCTACGGGTGCGCCCAGCCTGCTTCCAGCAGCGCGCGCGTTTCCGCGACGGCCTCCTGCCAGATGCGCTGCATTTCCCGGTCCGGGCGGCGGTGCAGCCCGCCGTAATTCCCGTCGCCCAGCCGCTCCCGCACCAGCGTGGGCGGCAGTTGCCGCAGGGCCGCCACGTCCACCATGGGTTTGCGTTCCTCGGGGGCCGCTACGCCCTCCAGGCGCGTCCAGGGGAAGTTCTCCATCCAGCTGGCGTGACTGGCCAGTTCATCTGTGGCCTGCACGGCCGCCCAGGTGCGCGGCGCGTTCCACCAGTTATGCCACTGCACCCGCGCGTCCGGATGCCGCGCCAGCCACTCCCCCAGCCACCCCTGTCCCGGCGAGTTCCCGCCGTGCCCGTTCACGATCAGGATCCGCCGGAACCCCTGGGCGTGCAGGCCCGACAGCAGGTCGTCCAGCAACGCCAGGTACGTGCTCACGCGCAGGCTGACGGTGCCGGGGTACGCCGTGAACGATGGTGTCACGCCGTACGGCAGCGCCGGGAACACCGGCACGCCCAGTCCCTCGGCGGCCTCGGCGGCTACGCGCGCGGCGAGGCGGGTGTCGGTCGCCAGACTCAGGGTCGCGTGCTGCTCGGTGCAGCCCAGCGGCAGCACGCAGCGGTCCTCGGCTCGCAGCGTCTGCGCCACCATGCCCCAGTTCATGTCCTCGATCTGCATGAATCACGCTACCGCACCGCCCACGCTGGCGCGGCCGCACACCGCGCAACCCGCAAAGGCGCAGGCCAGGGCACCCGCCCCGGCCTGCGCCCTGTCCGCGTGCGCTCAGCGGCGCGGGTTGGCGAGTTCCTGCAGGTCCTTCTCGGCGGTGCGGAAGTCCGCTTCGACCAGTTTGCCGCTCTTGACGTAGCGGAACTTCACCTGATCGCCCGGCTGCAGGTCCATGTCGTTCCCGTCGGCCAGCGGGCCGAAGGCGGTCACGACGGCCTTGCCGTTGAAGGTCAGGGCGGCGTTCACAGTCCCGCCGATCCGGTCCAGGGCGTTGGGGGCGCTCATGGCCTTCTCGCTGAATTCCAGGTTGCTCAGGTCACGCAGGTACACGTTCAGTTCGGTCTTGTGGCTGGGGATATCCAGCGTGCCGGTCAGGTCGGCGCGGGTGGGCGTGAACGTGAACGCGTCGCCGCAGCGGTCGCTGGTGGTGCCGGTCACGTTCAGTTTCATGCTGGCGTCCACCTTCTGTTTGGTCGTCGCGTACTGCGCCGAGCCGCTGAGCAGCACGTCCTTCTCGGTCCAGGCGTACGTCAGGTCCAGTTTGGCGGGGGCGTTCGTCTCGCGGCCCGCCCAGCCGCTCATGGTCAGCGCGGTGGGGCCGGCGTTGTTCAGGCAGTCGCCGGGTGTCATGTTGAACTTCAGGCCCGCCACGGTCTTCCCGGCGATGGTGACGCTGCCGGTCGCGTTGGTCGGCACTTCCTGCTGACGGGGGAGGACCTGCCCGGTGCTGTAGTCGTACGCGTACCCGTTGTTCACCCACACGGTCGCGGCGCCGCCGACCTTCCAGCTTGCTTCGATGCGCACGCCGGATTGCTCGTCGATCTCCACGTAGCCGTCTCTGGGCAGCTCGGAGTACTGGTAGCCGCCGTCGCGGGTGTACGTGCGCGTGCCGGTAGCCAGGGCCTCCTTCACGGTCGTCACGGATTGCGTGGTCACGCGTCCATTCCCGCCGATGCCCTGCACGAAGTTCTTGCCGAACGACGCCGCGCCGCTCAGGTCCAGGCTGTTCAGGCCGCCGGACAGAGGCATGGGCGCGCCGCCCATGTTGAACAGGCCCAGCAGGGCTTTCAGATCCGGGTCCAGGTCCGGGTTGTTCGGGTCGGTCATGGCGGCCATCTGCTTGGCGGCGCTCTGGGCGGTGCCCATCACGTCCTGCACCTCCAGGCTCTGGCCCACGACGGGCGCGGCGGGTTCGGTCTTGGCCGGGTCAACCGGGGCCGGATTGGTGGGTTGCGTGGGCGTGGTGGTACGGTCGCAGGAGGCGAGCAGCAGGGCGCCGACGGTCAGCAGGGCAAGGGAACGTTTCACACCCTCAGCTTAGGGAACCTTCAGAAAGCTGTCGTGCGGACATGACGCACCTGCCTCCGCCCCCCCCGGCTGGGGTGCCCTGGCCATTCAGGGCAGGTCGCTCAGGCCACGCTCGCGGCGCAGCAGGTTCAGGCTGGCGACATTGATCGCGCCGCTCAGCGGGGGCAGGTCGCTCAGCGGGAACCAGCCCAGGGCCAGCGTCTCACCGCTGTCGTCGGGCGCGGCGAGGTCCAGCGCGGCGGCGCTGAGGGTGCCGCGCGTGCGCAGTCCCACCTGATACTGGTCGCCGCGCGGCGTGCTGATGCGGAAGGCGGGACCGTCGATCAGGGCGTCCGGCAGCGGCATCAGGTGCAGGTCCGGGCAGATCAGGCCGGTCTCCTCGAACAGTTCGCGTTGCGCGGCCTGCAGGAAACTCTCGCCGGGGTTCAGGTGCCCGCCGGGCGTGCCCCACAGGCCGTCGTCGCCGCGCCGTTGCAGCAGCACGCGCCCCTGCTCGTCCTGCACGAGGACGCTGACGCCGACCGACAGCGTGGCGGGCGGCCGGGCCGGAAGGAAGCTGAAGGGGTCGGGTGGGCCGGACATGCCCGGCACCCTAGCGCGGCGCGCGGCGTAGCGTGAAGGCATGACCGACACGCCCCGCCCGGACGCCCACCCCGCCGAACCCTGGAGTTACGAGACGACCGCCGTGCAGAGCAGCATTCCGCGCGGGCTGGGGCAGACCATCGGCTTCCCGATCCACGCGGCCGCCGCGTTCCAGTTCGACACGCTGGAAGAGGCGCAACAGGAATTCCAGCAGAACACCGGCCTCAGTTACGCCCGCCTTCAGAACCCGACCGTGCGGGCGCTCGAGGACCGCCTGACCACCCTGGAGGGCGGCGCGGCCACCGTTGCGGTCGCGAGCGGGCAGGCGGCCACCCTGACCGCGATCCTCAGCGTGTGTCGCGCGGGCGATCACGTGGTGTCGGCCAGCAGCCTGTTCGGCGGGACGACCGGGATGCTGAGCAACATCCTGCCGCTGATGGGCATCACGGCCACGCTGGTCGACAACACCCCGGACGCCGTGCGGGCCGCCATGCAGCCCAACACCCGCCTCGTGTGGGCCGAGATGATCAGCAACCCCGCCGGGGACATCGCGGACATCCGCGCCTTCGCGGACATCGCGCACGAGCACGGCGCGCTGCTGGCCATCGACAACACCTGCGGCGGCGTGGGCTTCCTGTGCCGCCCGCTCGCGCACGGCGCGGACATCGTCAGTCAGTCCCTGACCAAGTGGGCGGGCGGGCACGGCAGCGTGCTGGGCGGCGCGGTCACGGTCGGCACCGGGCACGACCTGACCCGCAATCCCATCTTTGCGGACGGCGGCGAGCAGAGCATCCTGAACGTGCGCGGCGACGCGGCCCTCGCGTGGCGGCAACGCTGGTTCGGCGCGCACCAGCTCGGCATGACCCTGGCCCCGCACAGCGCGTTCCTGATCGCGCAGGGCCTGGAGACCCTCGCCCTGCGCCTGGAGCGCGAGAGTGCCACCGCACTCGCCCTGGCTCAGTGGCTCGAAGCTCACCCGCGCGTCGGGAAGGTCAGTTACCCCGGGCTGAGCAGCCACCCGCACCACCACCTCGCGCAGACGTACCTGCGGGTCGGGCAGGGCGCCGTCCTGACCTTCGAGGTACCCGACCCCGGCGTGTTCCTGAGCCGCGTGCGGGTGCTGCGCATCGCCCCGAACCTCGGGGACGTCCGCACCCTGGTCGTGCACCCCTGGACGACCACGCACGGCCGCGTGCCCGAACCCGCCCGGTACGCCGCCGGAGTCACGCCCACCACCATCCGCATGAGCGTGGGCGTCGAGGCCCTCTCCGACCTGAAAGCAGACATCGAACAGGCGCTGTAACGCTGACGGTCAAAGGTCGATGGTCTGACATCTTTCAGTTTTAGAAAAGGACGTCCAGCACGGCTTCTGACCTCAGAATGAGGATGTG
>NZ_BMQM01000027.1 GCF_014648115.1 Deinococcus seoulensis | reverse complement strand
GAGCAGGATGGACCCCTGTTTGAGGCCGCGTGACACGTCATCGGCAGTGAAGTGGAAACTCTTGATCGACATTCTGGGGAACGACACCACCAAGACCCTCACGGTGGAGGTGATTTAGCGCTTGACCGGCCCTGGGCAGCGTATCCCGCAGGCGGAACTGTATTTCGGGCCGGTCGGGCGTGGGAACTCCCAGCCTCAGAAGTTCCTGCTGAGCGATCAGCTGGGCCTGTGCGCGGTGAAGTTTCAGCAGAACCCCCAGGGCCCCCGCATGCTCGTCAACGAGTGGATCGGGCATGGGCTGGCCGCGCAGTTGGGCATCCGGCATGCTGCTTATGGCCTGGTCGATGTCCCGGCTGACGCGCTGCCCCATGATGGCTGCATCCGCATCACGGACGATGACGGTGACGAGGTCAGGTTGCTGCCCGGCCTGCACTTCTATTCCCAGTGGTTAGAGCCCGCCGACGATCTGAAACCTGAGGATCTGACACTGGGAAGCATGATGGCCGACATCGGCATGCTGGCCGGAGTGGCTGTGCTGGATGCCTGGCTGGATCAGCGTGACCGCAAGCCCCTGAACCCGAATATTCTGCTGGTCCGGCGCAGTGGGCGGTCCAGCTTGTACCTGATGGACATGGGAATGGCCTTTCGCAGCGCCATCTGGGGCCTGGGTGATCTCCTTGATCCCAGGTTGCCGGACGCCGCAGCGCCTCTGCCGTACAGCATGTCACCGGCCGATCTATTCAGGGCGGTGCGTCCGGCCGACTTTGCGCCGTATCTCGACGCTGTCAGTGGTATGACAGAGGCAATCGTTCAGTCTGTAATAGATGGCCTACCCCGGGAGTGGGGGGTTACGGTTGCGGAACACACTGCATTGGTAAACTACTTGCTCACCCGTGCCCAGGCCCTCCCCGATTACTTTGAGGCACGGTTTCAGCGTCCAGGACAGGAGTGGTGGGAATGAATAGGCAGACTGACAATGATTGCAAGACAGTGACGCAGGGGCGGACGCTGTACTCAGTCATCCGGTATGTGCCCAACATCCTGCGTGAAGAGTTCGTGAACGTGGGTGTCCTCGTGGTCAGCCCTGGTCAGAACTGGCACGGCCTCCGGGCGCTGTCCTCCTTTGGTGAGGGCTCACGCGTCAAACTGCTGCCCGGAGGGGACGGCGCATTCGTGCGGCATGCCGTGAAGGCACTGAGCGGAGCGCTCACGCGCTACAGCGAGTACGAGTGGACAGAAGAGCGCTTCCGGGACTTCACCGTTGCCTACGCCGCCAATAACCTGCAGTTGACGGCGCCCAGGCCTGCAGCCGTGTCGGATGCTGCCGGGCTCCTCCAGATGCTCTTCACGCAGTTGGTGGAGGACGTCAGGGCTGAACGGACAGCGCCTCAGCGTGGCCGCACCGTCATCCGTGACGAAGTGAGGTCCGTCTTCAACCAGAGTGGCCTGTTCAGACTGGGTCTCAAAGAGGACTACATCCTGCCCGTTCGCTCCGAGCCGGTGGTGGATCTGGCCTACCAGAACGGTGTGTGGCACTGCTATCAGGCCGTCGCGTTCGACGTCGATCGACGCAAGGCGTCCAGTCAGGTCAATGCTTTCCGGCAGACCGTAACGGACGCGCGCCGTGCTGACGATCCGTTACTCGCGCAGGGGCGTTTCACCGTGTTTACGAACAACCGTGGTGACAACGAGTTGCGCGATGATCTGCTCGGGCTACTCCAAGAAGAATCCATTGAAGTCCTTGATGTACGTGACGCTCTGACTGAGGCCAGCAAGATCGCACATGATCTCCGTTCTCATGACCTGATCCCGCGTCCGCAGGCCTGAGGCACATTGGGCAACGAACTGGACGGTTGATCCCTACACTGGATCAATGCATCTCGACCATTCCCGCCAGTTTCACGGGCAGCAATAATGGCGCCCCGCAAGAAGGCTCAGTCTGCTGACGGAACCCTCTTCGACATTTCGGAGTACATGGCGACCGCCGTCTGTGTACCCAAGCTGCGTGAAGCGGTGCAGGCATGGCGAGAGGGCGGCTATAAGGGAGTGACGGGCACGACACAGTTGCTGCTACGTCACTGGTTCCACACGGAACACCGCCTGCCCAACGGGCGGATGTTCACCTACCACGCCGCGCAGCGGGGCGCGCTCGAAACGTTGATCTACACCTGGGAAGTAGCGGGTGTCCGTACCCGTCTGGACCTGCTGGAGGCGTTCGCCATCAAAGAACTCCTGCAGGGTCAGCAGCTCCCCGGAAATGACGGTCTGTCCCGACTGGCGCTGAAGATGGCGACTGGCAGCGGCAAGACCAAGGTGATGAGCCTGGCGGTCGCATGGCAGTATTTCAACGCCATCCGCGAACGTGACCCGGCGGTGGCGTCCGCTTACGCCAAATCCTTCCTGGTCATCGCACCAAACATCATCGTGCTGGAACGCCTCGCGCAGGACTTCACGGGCGGGCGAATCTTCCAGACTGACCCGGTCATCCCGCCCGCCCTGAAGGCCTTCTGGGACGTGGAAGTCGTCGCCCGCGGCGAGGGCGGCAGCACAGTCAGCAGCGCCGAAGGAGTCCTGTACCTCACGAACATCCAGCAGCTCTACCCGGTCGCAGAGCCGGAGGCGACCAATCCCCTTGCCGCGATGCTGGGCAGCCGACCGCCGACCACCCTGACCCCCACAGTGCCGTTCACGGACCGCATCGTCAAGCGCGGCCAGCCGGTCATGGTCCTGAACGACGAAGCTCACCACACCCACGACGAGAACAGCGCATGGAACGGCGTCATCCGCGATCTGGCCCAGAAGGTCCCCCTGAGCCTGCAACTGGACGTGACGGCCACGCCCCGCTTCCAGAAGGGCGGTCTGTTCCCCTGGGTGGTATACGACTACCCCCTGAAGCAGGCCATCCTGGACGCCATCGTGAAACGCCCCGTCAAGGGCATCACCAAGGCCGCTGAGATTCAATCCGACATTGCCAGCGTGCGCTACCAGGCCTTCCTGACCGCTGGAGTGAACCGCTGGCGTGAGTACCGGGAAGCCCTGCAGCCCTTCGGGAAGAAACCCGCGCTCTTCGTCATGATGAACACGACGGCCGAGGCCGACGACGTGGCCGACTGGCTGCGCACCAAGTACCCCGAGGACTTCGGCGGTGACGGGACGCTGGTCATCCACACCGATAAGACGGGCGAGGTCAGCAAGAAAGATCTGGAGACTGCTCGCCGCGCTGCCAGCACCATCGATGAGGACGACAGTCCCACCAACGCAGTGGTATCCGTGATGATGCTGCGCGAGGGGTGGGACGTGCAGAACGTGACCGTCGTGGTGGGCCTCCGCCCCTATACCGCCAAGGCCAACATCCTGCCTGAACAGGCCATCGGACGTGGTCTGCGCCTGATGTTCCGAGGCCAGGGCAACGGCTACACCGAGCGCGTGGACATCATCGGAAACAAGAACTTCATGAGCTTCGTAGAGGACCTGGAGAAGCTCGAGCAGATCAAACTGGACGCTGAGGACCTGGATGGCGGCAAGCCCATCCTCATTCCGCAGATTCATTTCGTACCCGAAAAGGCCGAGTATGACATTGCCCTGCCGATGCTGAGCGCCTCCCTGATCCGCAAGCGCAGCATTGCCGATGAAGTGGCCGCCCTCGACGTTATGGCTTTCCAGCACCAGCCCCTGCCCCTTAAAAAAGGCAGTAAGGAAGCCCAGACCTTTCGATACGAGGGCAAGGACATTCTCACGCTCGAGACACTGGTCAGCAAGGACTACGAAATTCAGACGCCACAGACCGCCGGCGAGGTCATCAGCTTCTACGCCAAACTGATCGCTCAGGACGTCAAACTTCCCAGTCAGTTCAACGTTGTCGCCCCCAAGATCCGCGAATGGTTCGAACACCGTGCGTTCGGCGAAACCGTTAGCCTCGACGACGGAGCCGTCATCCAGGCCATGAGTTCCAACGTGGCTGCCTACGTGTGCCGTGACCTGTTCACCAAGGCGCTGCGGGCTTTCAGCATCGAGGGACAGGAACCCGAAGTCATTGCCGATCCGGTGCGCCTGTCCGACATCAATCCCTTCCCATGGACGCGACCGGTCTATGAAGCGGACAAGACGCCCTGGAACCTTGCCCCCTGCGGAAACGGGTTCGAGCGTGAGTTCGCGAAGTTCCTCGACATGGCGGACGACGTGCGCGCTTTCGGCAAGCTGCATGAGCAGTTCCCCTTCAGCATCGCGTACGTGGATGGCCATACCAGCCTTCGCTACTACCACCCGGACTTCGTTGCCATCGACACCACGGGCGTCCACTGGATTATCGAAACCAAGGGAGCGGAAACCGAGGAAGTGCAGTTTAAAGACCGCGCTGCTACCCAGTGGTGCGAGCACGCCACAGCGCTGACGGGAACACCCTGGCGTTACCTCAAAGTCCCACAGAAGCAATTCAAGAGCTTGCAACCCGAATCGCTCGCTGAGCTGCAAGCGCTCCATAAGGGTGGCCCACTGTTCTAGTGAGATGGGATAGCTCAGCAGTTGTCCCGCACGTATTGGGAGTGACGTTGAGTGATGACAGCGACCAGATACTCTACGGGCCATGCGAAGGTCGCCCACGTACGTTGGAGTACTCCTGTACCTGCTGCTGATCTGCCTGGCGACCATGACTGCCTGTGCTTACCTGCTGTAGCAGATGGTCACACGGCAGGATATGCGCGGCCCGGAGTGGATCCTCCTGACCTTCGGGGTGGTCTGGGGCACCGGGATGCTGATCTCCCTCCCGCGCCTGCTCCGGCCCGCAGCAGGGGAGACCGCATGAACGAACCCACCTCGCCCGGCGTGTACGTCACCGTCACGCATGTCGAAACCGGAGAGGTCGTCCGTCACCTCGGCCCCTACGACACCGCCGCTGCCGCACGAACCGCCGCTGGTGAGCAAGCAGGCCAACCGCTCACCTGGACCCGCGACCCCGAAACGTGGCGGGCGGAGAAATTCCCACTCGCGTATCACGTTCCGGCAGATCCCCCAACCGAACTCCCGTAACGGCAGGCTTTTATCTTGACGCGAGTTCAGGAATCAGGAGTTCAAGAGCGAGCAACGGATCAATGGTCAGGCGGCGCACCAGCGCCGTGATCTGACGGGTCTGTCCGCTGAGCAGCGCCACAACCACGCCATTGAGCATCGCCCGTCCCTGTGCTCCCCGGCGCAACCGACACGCATCCTCGTGCAGCACGACATCCCGGCAATGATGGCTTCGATTCTCTATACCCCAGTGACCACGCCAGATGCGCTCCGCTTCCTGAGCCGTCAGCAGCCTGCTGCTGACGGCATACCGCACCTCAACCCGTTGCGTGCCATCGCGGCGCGTGACCTGATGTTCTCGACGGATCAACGTCTGCACGCCACACAACCCGTCCTTGATGTCTTCCGGAACCTGCGCACCGGTGATCACCGACGTACGCCGCTCCCAGACTTCCCCACTGCGCCGCTCGACGTCCACGACGTGATCGTGCGCCGGGTACGTGAACGCGAACATCGCCCATTCCTTGAGCGAGCGGGTGTTGTTCTTGAGTGGGACGAGGTAGGCTCCGCCTGCCTCGTCGATTCGGGTGGTGAGTTCCCGCTCGGTGTAGGCGGCGTCCAACGTCACGAGCCACCCGTTCCCGAAGAGGGTCGTGAGGGTGGGGAGCAGATCCTGCATCCCTTTGGCTTCATGACGCCCTGCTTGATCGACCTGCGCGACGGTCAGGGCCAGCTCATGGAAGAAGACCGACAGGAACGAGAGGGCCGAACGGCCCTCTCGAGCGCTTCCTTTCAGGACTTTGCCGTCACCGGCAAGGATGACCAGGCGGTCATGCGCCGTGGGGTGTTGAGCCTTCACCCAATCCAGCAGGGCGCGTTGCAGTTCAGGAAGATGCTGGTCCAGCGACCAGAAGAAGCGGTAGATCATGGCCTGCTGGGGGAGGCGGTCGAGGCCGAGGTGCTGTACCAGCACCTCGCGGTGTCCGGCGATCCACTGGGTGAGGGCGAGAATGTTGGGTGGTCCGGCGAGGAGGCCAGTGAGAATGACGGTCCAGAGGGCATCCCACGGATAGTGGATGCGGGTAGGGTCACGCCAGTCGGGAATTTGAGTTAGAAATGGGAGCGGGCTGATGGGTGGTCTCACAACTCCCAATCAGCCCGTTTTGTTGGACCCGAGTCAAGATAAAAGCCTGCCGTAACGGGAAAAGGCCCCCCTGCTTCACGCCAGGAGCGCGGGCAGGGGGGCAAACGGCGCAAGTTGTCCGTGCGGATGGACGGTCTTGATGCGTCCCTGCGCCATTTGACGTAAGGACGCGTGTCCGGTCGACGCGTAGGGTGAAGCATGCACCGACCATACCTTCCTGAAGACGAGGCGGCCTGCCTCGCCCTCTTTGCGAGCAATATGCCTGACCTCTTCGCGCCGGAGGAACGCCTGGAGTTCGCCGAATTCCTGAAGACGATGAATGATCCGTACTTTGTCGTTGAGGACGGCGAGCAACTTGTTGCGTGCGGAGGCGTGTTCCTCCGCAGCGACGGGCGCACGGCAGGCCTCTCATGGGGCATGGTGGAGCGCTCCAAGCACCGGCGCGGCTATGGCAGGGTCCTGCTCCAGATCAGACTGGACTGGTTGAGAATGCACGCGCCTGAGGTCGAGGCCATCACGATAGACACGAGTCAGCACAGCGCGCCCTTCTTTGCTCACATGGGGTTCGAGACGCAGGCAGTCGAGCCGGACTATTACGCGCCTGGACTGGACCGGCACGTCATGCAGTTGCTGCTCGTGCGCAGCGGCAGTTGAACGTCAGACCACGCTGCCCTCAGGCGAGCGGCTCAGGATCAGCATCCGGGCTGCCCGGCCTGACTGGTTCGGCCACGGACTGAACCAGCTCTGAGACTTCTTCCGCTTGGGCCGGTTCGGCCTCCAGCGCCTCGCGCAGCAGGGCCAGCTGTTCCAGGTTCGCCAGATCATGCCGGTTCATGCGACGCAGCATGACACCCCGGCCTTCCCCGCGCTGCCGAATGTGCGGACGACAGGACAACCTACCGGAGGCCCATGTGCTGCTTGGCAATGGCGAGCAGGCGCCGGCGGTCCTCCAGGCCGTTGCGCCCCCCGTTAATGCCTTCGGTCACGCGGGTCACGTCGTCCCGCAGTGCATGGCGGCTCAGGCCCCGCGCGTTCCAGTACGCCCCGGCCACCAGTGCCCCCACTCCGTACTGCAGCAGCAGGTCCGGGTTGGCGATCAGGTCAAAGCCCACCAGTCGCCCGTACGTCTCGTAGTTGCTGCGGCCTGTCAGCTGGATCAGCCCGCGTCCCCGGAAGCGCCAGCCGTCCCCGGGCTGCGTGTTGCCCATCCGGCCGCCGTATACGGTGTTGGCCAGCCGCTCCGGGTTTCCCGCGCACGCCTGCGCGGCCGCCATGGTCCGGAAGCGCGCGGGCCACACCTGCATCAGCCGCTCCGCGCGGTAATGCAGGTTCTCCTCTTTCGGCACCAGGCCCGATTCGTGCGCCAGTTGCGAGGTCAGGTGCGCGACCACCAGCGGGTGTGTGAGGCCCTGCTGCCCGAAGGCCCAGCCGAGTTTCGTGGCGGCCGTCACGGGATCCGGGTGACGGGCGTTCAGGGCGCGGATGAGGTCAGGGGTGATCATGCGTTCCTTCCTTTCTGAATGAGTCGGGCGCGGCGCTCGGTCATGCCGAGCACGGCCCAGATGCCGTCCAGGATCGCCCAAGTGACCAGCAGCAGGGCCGCGAGGTTGCGGTACGTCTCCTCGATGGGAATGAAGGCCGGGATGGCACTGGCGGTCGCGTGCCGCCACACGAAGAACACCCCGGCGACCGCGTGCACGATCACCGCGAACAACCGCCGCCCCCGCTGGTCCGGCCAGCTGAGCGCCGTGAGAATCAACCGGATCAGGGCGCTGATGAACCACCCGCCCGCCAGGACCGCCCACATGAGTTTCAGCCAGTAGCCGTCGATGATCACGTCGCGTCACCTTCCTTCTTCGGACCGTTGGTGGCAGTAAGTTCGCTGAGTTCCACGCCGTACTTCTGCCCGATGAGTTTCACGGCGGCCCGCAGGGTCCACAGCGGCGGGATGGCCCCGGCGAGCGTGCCGACCGTCGCGCACACGTAATCGTCCAGCGCCGTGAGTCGCACGAGCAGGACGGTAGTGCTGGCGCTGAACACCAGGGACAGCAGCAGGAAGCCGTACAGCTTGCCTTTGTCCCTGGCCATGTCCATGGCGAGGCTGGTACCAAGCTGAGCGATCAGGCCCAGCACGGCGGAGAGAAGGGCGAGGAGCCACAGGGGCGGAACGTGTTTCTCAGGCATGAAACTCCAGTGCCGGCCAGGATTGAAGCGCGCCCCAGGGCCGGTCGGGCTGGGGCGCGCGAGAGCGGATTTCGCCTGAGTTGTCCGGTAGGGGGCTGCGGTCATCCGGGCAGGCGGGCCAGCCACAACGCGGCGCCCGGACTGTCGCCCGGCGCGTTCAGCGTCAGCGGGAAGCCGCTGTCCTGCAGCGCCCCCAGTGCCACCCGGTCCCCGTCACCCAGCAGGGTCACGGTCGAGGCGTTCACGTGCGCCGTCGCGCCGTTCGGCATGCCAGCCGCGCTTGCGACCACGACCGGCCCGTCGTTCACCAGCACGGCCAGCAGGCGCCGCCCGGCTGGATCACCGACGAACGACGCGAACCCGCCGATCTGGTACAGGCCGCCCGCGCCGGCCGGGACGGTGAGCTGCCCGGGCGCCTCGTGCGGGTCGTGGAAGGCGCGCGAGTCGAACGCCTGCCCTTCGAAGGTGAGGACCTGCCACAGGCCACTGGGCAGCGGCTGCGGCTGCGCCGTGTGAACGCGCGCGGCCGTCATGCCGACCAGGCCGGATGCCGGGGCCGACCCGGGAATCACTTTCACATGACCTCCAGCGCGGGCGTCCCTTCCCGCCAGTAATCCACGCGGACCGCGCCGCCCTCCTCGACGGTCACGCGCAGCGCGTGGAGGTGCAGGTCCCGCAGGTCATCAAGGCCGCTGCCCTCGCCCACCAGGGGTGTGTCCGTGGTGCCCAGCAGGCCGAACTGCGCCCGCCCGGTCACGACGCGCAGCAGCGCGCGGTTCGCGCCGGGCGGGACGCTCAGGGCCTGCTCCGCGCCAGCCATGAGGACCTGCGGCGCGTACACGTCCGTCACCTGCAGCGGCGCGTCCCCGCCACTCCCGCCCATCACCGTGACAGGCAGCGGGTCGGCAGGCGTGACGGGCGCGGCCGTGCCGTCCGCGCGGCCCGTGAACAGCAGCGTCACGCGCTCTGGGACGCGCAGGAAGCTGCTCAGCTGTCGTTTCAGATTCATGTGTGCTCCAGACCGGCTGAAAGGGAAGGCCCCCACCGCGCCGGTCGACGGTGAAGGCCAGGAACAGGCATTCGGTCAGTTCGCGACGCCACCACCGTCCCCGCTCGGCTCGGGCGGCAGGGGCAGCGCGTACCACTGCCCCTCGTGCCACACCCGCAGCACCGGCGGACTCCCCGCCATCAGCAGCAGTTCCGTGTGCCCGTTCCGTTCACCACTGGGTGACGGCGCGAGTGCCTGCGGCATCGCCGTCGGCGCGATCATGCCCGGCGTCGCGATCACCAGCGTCGGAATCAGCTCCAGGCCCACCACACCCGGCACCACCGCGCCGCTGCCGTCCAGCGCCTCCACGTCCAGGCTGTGGTCATACCCGAACCCGGCCGTCACCGGCACGTTCCGGTCCTCCCGGAACCGCAGGAACAGCCGGTCCCCGGTATGCCCGAAACTGAACGGCAGGGCCGTGATCAGCGTGCCGCCCACGTACGGCTCGAAAGTCAGTGTGAACAGCGGGAAGTTCCCGGTGGGGGCCAGCACCGCCAGTTCCTCCACGTCCGCCTGCGTGAGGTTCGTCACGCCCGGCAGGAACAGCTGCCGGTACGCGCCAGGGCGGCGCAGCCTCCCGTTCGGCGTGAACGTCAGCGTCCGCACCGCCAGAGGCTCGCTCGCGCCGATCGTCATGCTGCGCGCCATCAGGCTCTCGCTCAGCGTGCCCAGCGGCGTGTACCCGGGCAGGACACTGCCGCCCAGGCCGCCTCCGGGCGCGCCGCCGCCGCCGGTCTGTTCGAGAAGGGCGACGCGCTGCTCGAGCGCCTGGTGCTTGGCCTTGGGAGTCAGGGGTTCGGTCATGTCAGGGGGTCCTTTCGAGCGTGATGAAGCCCTCGCTGTCCGCGGTGGCGGTGGCGTTGGTGACGGTCACGAAGCCGTCACCCTCGGTGGAGATCTGCGCTTCGTTGATGATCAGGAAGCCGTCGCCGTCCGCCTGGAAGGTGAAACCGGCACTCCCGCCCCCGCCGCCCTGACCGGGCCGGCTCCGGGCGCGCAGCATGGTCACCGCGCCGCTGTCGTCCGTGCGGGTGAGGCGCAGCGCTCCAGCGGTCAGGGTGAAGGGGAACGTCACGGGCTGGTACTCGTTCCCGTCGCTGATGTGCTCTATCTGCACGGCAGGGCCATCCACCCCCAGCAGCTCGTACCCGATCAGGCTCCCGGCTCCTGGGTTCAGCGGGATCAGCAGGCCGCCGTCGGGCGTGGCGTCCCCGAGCAGCAGCGGCACAGCCACCGCGCCGACCAGCTCGCCGGGCTGACCGTCCACCCCGTCACGACCCGCCGGTCCCTGCGGGCCGGCTGGACCCTGAGGGCCTTGTTCTCCCTGAGGGCCGGGCGCACCGAGGAGGTGCGTGACGGGCTGGTACGTGCCGGCCTGACGCTGGTAGATCAGGCCGCTGCCGCCCGTGTCCGCCCAGACGTCCCCGTCGCTGCCGACGCCGTCGTCGGGAGGGCCGGGCGCGAAGCGCCACTCCCCGCCGAGTCGCATGCCGCCGCTGGAGTTCAGGGTGCCGCTGCTCAGGTCGGCCGTGCCGTCCCCGCGCCGCACGGCGAGGCTGTCGATGAACGTCCGGACCGGCGTAAAGTCACTACCCCCGTTCCGGGACGCCTGCGAGACCTGCACGGTGCCGCCCGCGCCGATCCCGGCGTCCCAGTCGGCGGGCAGCGGCACGTCCAGCAGACCGTCCCCGTTGCGGGACACCTGCAGGCGGCCCTGGGTGCGGTCGGCGGTCAGGCGGGTGCGGTACGTGGTGCCGTTCGCGGTCGGGACGCCACTGGCCGTTCCGAGGGTGACGGTGCCCCAGGTGAGGCGCTCTCCGTCCCAGGTCAGGTTCTTTGTTTCGCCAACGACGGTCAGTTCGAGGATCGGACTCTGGGCGGGGTTGCCGGCGGTGGGTGCCCAGCGGTGATCGAGTTGCAGTTGCAGGTCCGGGGCCTGCCAGCGGTCCGCGCTGAGCGTGACGCTGGTGCGCAGGGTGCCGGGGTTGCTCTGGAGGGACATGGGGCCGATCACGAGTTCCCCGGCGGTGACGGTCGCGCCGGCGTTGGCGTTGCTGGTGACGGCGTAGTCCGGGCCGAGGAAGGTCCGGTCGAAGAGGTCCACCCAGGTCCACTGGGCAGGGTCGGGCGGGGAGCCGGGTTGGGTCATGAAGGCACTCCAGTCAGCGCGAGCAGCAATTGCATGAGCTGTCCGCCGCGCAGGTCGAGGGTGAAGGTCAGCGGCTGGTTCGGCGCGGTGACCAGCGGGGTGATCACGGCCAGCGGGTACACGCCGCGCGGGTACCGGCCCACTGTGTTCGGCCGGGCGTACGGGCCGAGGGGCCAGAGATCGGCGGGTTGGTCGTCGATCAACCAAGGCTGGGTCGGCAGGGTTCCGCGCGCGGTCAGCACGCGAGTCATGGGCTGGTCGAGCAGCGGCGGTCCAGCCGGGTAGGTCACGCGCAACCGGCCCGGCACCTTCCGGCGGTCGTCGATCTCGTCGGGCCACCCGGCCGGGCTGAACGCGCTGCGCCGCGCCAGGATGGCCAGGGCGGCGGGGGACGCCTCCCACGTCTGCGCCTGGGCGTTCCAGCGTTCGACGAGGGTGGGGCGCAGCCAGGGCGCACGCGCCCTGGGGAGGGGTTCGTCCCGTGACGCGCCGGGAACGGCGTCCACCACCGCCACGCCCAGCGGAGGGGATGGCGGCGCGCGGTCCGGGGGGAGGGGGGTGGTCGGTGGGGTGCGGGGGCGGGCGAGGCGGGCGGCGCGCCAGTCCTCGGCGCGGGCGTCCCGCCACGGGTCCCAGTCGCGCAGGGCCAGTCCCATGGGAATCTCCTTCAGGTGAGGGGTCTCAGGTTTCGATGGCTTCGGCGTCGCGCGTGAGTGCCTCGTGCGGCGGCCACGCGCTGTACAGCGGTCCGGTGCGGGCGAAGCCGGACCAGCCGGGCTCACTCACCCCCAGGCCGTTCAGGAAGGTCTGGAGCGGCACCGCCTGCACTCTGTCTGGACCTTCGGGCGGCAGGTCGACGCGCGTGACCGTTCCGCCCACGTCGATCAGGAGGACGGGCCCGCCGTGCGCGCCCCGGTACGCGGCCCAGCTGCCAGGACCGGCGAAGGTCCCGGCGGGCGTGATCAGCGTGTCGAGGTGGGTGAGGAGGGCGGGGTCGCGGCTGGCGGGACCGTCGATGCGGACGCGGCCGTCCGGGGAGATCCAGCGCGGGCCGCTCAGGTCCACCAACTCCGGGAGGGGCGGCTGGTCGGTGGCGAACACGAACCGGTCGAACACGGCGCTGGTGGTGCTGGTGTAGTCCGGTTCGAACAGGTCCTCCACGGGAAGGGCGAGTATCTGGCCGGGCTGGAAGGGCCAGGCGTCCTCGGCGGTGTCGGCGGCGACGTTGACGGGTGGGGCCCAGGTGGGGCGGACGCCGATGGTTTCCCAGCTGGGGGTGCCGTCGGCCTGGGTGACGCGGGCGTCGATGAACCACACGATGCGTTCGAGGGGGCTACCGTCCGTGTCCTGGTAGGAGGCGCGGCGGGCGCGCAGGCGGAACGCCTGGGGTTCCTGCGGGGTGGCGAGGCGGGTCCACTGGAAGCGGACGACGCGGGCGGGGGTGCTGGTGACGAGCTGGCCGGACTGCTGGCTTTCCGTGCCGGCGTAGGTGAGGACGCGCTGTTCGAGGGTGGCGTGCACGGCTTCGACGCGGCTGGCGGCGACGGTGGGGCTGAGGTCGTACTCCCAGGAGGGGGTGCCGATGGCGTACTCCCAGAAGCGGGCGTTGATGGTGAGGAGTTCGCCGTCGGCGCGGACGCGGCGCAGGGTGCGGTCGGTGGCGATGGGGGCGAGGCGGATCTCGCGGGCCTGATGGTCGACCTGGAAGGCCTCGTTGAGCGGGCGGGTCTCGCCGGTGTCGAGGGTGACGGCCGCGCTGCGGTTGGGGGTGGCGGTGCGGGGGGTGGGGCGGCCGTCGGGGTCGGTGCTGGGGACGTGCGGCACTCCGAAGTCCGAGGGGCGCTGCCCGGTGGCGTGGGAGGGTGCCGTTGGGATGAACGGCGTCTCGTCCGGCAGGCGCGGGGGCGGGACGGTTCGGGGCGCCTGCCCGAACAGCGGCGTGGTGGGCTGGGTGGGCGTGGGGTCGGGTGCGCTGCAGCAGCAGCGTTTCCGGCATCCGCAGCCCAGCAGCAGCGTGAGGAGGTCATCGTCGGGCATTCGTCGCCTCCCGCTGACCCCGGATCAGCTGCCAGTCGATCTCATCCCCCGACCTGGGTGGGTAGCCGCTCCGGAACACGACCAGGGCGTCCTCGGTGATCGCCTCGCTCACACCGGGGTCCCAGCCGGTCACGAGCCTGACGCGCGCCCCGCCGGGCGCCCCGGCGAGCATCAGCGCCCGCCCGGCGTTCGGGTCGGCCCGGAGCGGTTCCACAGCCGCGCTGCCCGGTCCCATCAGGGTGGAGTCGAGCCGGGCGCAGGTAACCTCCGACACCACGTCATCCGGCGCATTGATCCGGATGGTCAGGCTCTGCACGCGCCCGTCCGCCAGCCAGCTGCCGGGGTGGTACCCGAGCGGGAACGGGACGGAAAACGTTCTGATCTCGCGGTGCCAGTCGGCGGCCAGCACACGCCCGGCCACCTGGGTCAGGTCGGCCGGTCTGAGCATCGGGACGCTGACCTCGCGCTCCTCTGCTAGCCCGGCGTCCCCGGCGTTGAGCACCATCCCAGTCGGGTCCAGCAGTTCGCGGATCACCTCGCAGTACGGGCGGCAGTCGTAGCTGGGTGGGGCCTGATCCGTCACGCGCGGCGCGTCCGGGGTGCTGCGGGCCAGGGCCACGGTCCGCACCGCTTCCCGGCTCTCCGCGTCATACACCGGCACGAGCGTCTGCCCGCTCACGCCGCTGCTGTAGCGCCAGCGTCCCGCGCCCATCGGTGCCCAGGTCTGCGTGATCGTCTGGGTGACGTACTCCCGCCCGGTCAGTGGCCCCCGGTCCGCGAGGTCACCCTCCGCTCCGGCCTGCTCCATGCTGGCCAGTCGGCGCGTGGTGGTCGTCTCACCCGTCTGGTGCCCCTGGGGGCTGTAGGTGTACGTGGTCAGCGTGGTTTCCTCTGCCACGAGGTCGCCGGTCCGCAGGGTGATGTTCAGACCTGGCCCTGGGACGCTGTAGCTGCCCAGCACGGTCTGGAGGTCGTACCCCCAGCCGCGCGTCTCGGTGCGCTGCGAGACCGGCCGACCCTGGCAGTTCGGGTCGTAGGTGGTCTCAGTGCGTTTGTAGCCGGTCGCCACTCCGTACAGCAGGCGCATTCGCGGCTCCCCGTCCACGGTTTCCTGCACACTCACGTCGCCCGTCGTGACCTCGACCTGAGCGACCAGCTGGCCGCCGAGCTTCCGGTACCCACGCTGCACGGTGCTGGTGCCGCTGCTCTCGGGTGCCTCAAACCACTCAGCGTTCGGGTACAGCTCCCGCTCCAGTTCCACCCTCGCCGGGTCCGGGCCAATGAGGTCGAGCAGCAGGTCCGGCGTGAGGTCGGTGGCGTGCTCCGCTCCGCGTAGGGTCAGGCGTCTGGGCGTCTGGTACCACTGCCGCTGCGGCAGGTCGGTCAGGCGCCAGTCCGCGCTGATGACGGGTCCGGAGCCGTCTGCGACAGGTTGCGGCCACGTCCCGACGAGCCGGATGCCCGTGTCGAGCGGCGCGACCCACAGGACCATGCCGAGCAGACCGTACGTGTCGTCCCAGACCTGCTGCGGGGTTTTGCCCAGGGTGCTGTAGTCAGTGCGGCCTTCCACCCAAACGCTGCTGCGGAGCGGGTCGTCGTCGAGGCGGAACGCGCCGTCCACGTGCGCCTGGAGGATGCCGCGCACGAGTTCGCTGACGTTCTGCTGCTGCCTCCGCCCCGCGCAGAGGTCCGGGCTGGGGTTGAGCTTCCACGGAATGAGTTCCGGCAGCCGCACGCCTCGCAGCAGGCCGTCGAAGGAATTGCGGAACACGAACGTCGTCTGCTCCTCGCCGGTGTTCAGCTGGGGCTCCTGCGTGGCGGCCCGGAATACGCGGGTGGGCAGCTCCCCGAGCCGCACGCCCGTCCCGTTCCGCGCCTGGAGCCTGATCTGCGCGGTCGGGGTGGCGAGCGGGTGCAGGCCGTCCACGGTCACGGTCAACTCCTCGTGCTGCCCGGTGTGGCGGTACTCGGCAGTCAGCACCTGGGCAGGCAGCCCGGTCAGGTCGGTGAGGTACTCGATGTCGCGGCTGCTCGAAGCGTCCGGGGTGGGGATGGACGCGCTGAACGTCGCCTCGCCGCTGATGGGGACCGGGCGGCGGGCGGTGAGGGTGACGCTGCCACGCACGCTCGGGGGGGTGCGGGCCGTGAACACCACCTCGCCGGAGTGGCCACCGCCACGGCGCTGGATGATGAAGGGCATGCGTTACCGCCTCAACTGGCGGTCCAGCGCAGCGTGCCGGAATCGACGGGCACGCTGGGGCCGATGAACGTGGCAGTCCCGGCGTGCCCCGCTCCGGGCGCGAGGTCGGGCAGGGAGGCGGGCACGGCTGTCAGGGCGATCCCGGCGAGCGTGACGCGCAGCTCCCCGTCCGCGCTGCTGCCCTGGCTGATACTGGCGGTGATGCCGGTCAGGGGCTCGTCGCCGGTGTTGCGGAGGGTGATGGTGAGCGCGGCGGACTGCTCCCCGGTGGGCACCTCCCCGAAATCCCAGGCGGTGATGGTGTTGCCGCTGCTGTCCTGCAGGGTGAGTTGTTTCATCGTGGCTCCTAGCCGAGGTGCAGGGTGAATGAGTAGTTGGTCCAGCCGGGCGCGCGGGCCGGGCGGAACGTGGCGTCCCCGTCGAGGCGGCAACTGTTGAACGTCCCGGTGACCTCGTAGCCCTCGCCCAGGGTCACCGCGAACGGTGCGCCGGAGCGCTCCAGGGCACTCAGGTGCGCGATCTGTGCCTCACTGAGCACCCACTCCGGGCCAGGGCTGGCGATGGTGACGCGGGTGGGCGTGACTGGCCCCAGGGAGCGCAGGTTCACGCCAGTGATGCTCACGCGGTCCCGGACGGTCCGGCCGCCCCCGGTGCGGCTCACGGCGTCCGGTGGGACGCTGGGGTTCATCTGGACCCCGGCGATGATCAGGGTGTACCGGGCCATCAGCAGTTCCTCCCGGACCGGCGGGCGCGGTCCTCCAGTTTCGTGATGACCTGATTGGCGACCTGATCAGGGTTCAGCCCGGCGCCGTTGACGGTGACCTCCACGTCCCAGTTGGTGGTGTGGTTCGGGGCGGGGACGGTGGCAGGCGCGGCGGGTGCCGTCCTGCTGGTCTGCTGGGTCTGGAGCAGGTCAATCAGGCGGGTGAGGTCCGGCATCACGGCCGCCTGCGCGGCGGGGAGTTGCGCGCGGTTCAGGCTGGCCTGCGCGTCCGCCAGGGAGTTGTAGCGGCGACCTTCCACCACGTACACGGGCCGGTCGTCCTGCTGGCCGGGCACGGCGTCCGGGGTGGCGGCCACGTAGCGGTCCACGGCTGCACTGAACAGCGCGGCGGCCTCTGCCTCCCGGTTGGCGGCCCGGATGCGGTCCTGCACGATGACGCTCTCGCGGTCGTACTGGATGCCCAGGTCGTCCACCTGATCCGCGAGGCGCTGAGCTTCTTTTTCCCCCGTTCGGGTGAATTTGGTCCCGGCCTTGTCGAGTGCGTCGGCCTGTTTGCGGTAGCGGTCCTCCTGCGTGGCGAATTCGCTGGCCGCCTTGGCGATCAGGTCGGCATCGCTGCCCCTGAGCGCCTCGGTCAGCTGCGCGCGCGCGGCGTTGCGGCGGGTTTCGATCGCCTGAAGCCTCGCCAGTTCGCGCTGGGTGGTGGCTGCGCTCGGGGCGCGTCCGGTCTCCCCGTAGGCGACGGTGCTCAGGCGGGCCGCCGCGTCCCGCACGCTATCCATGCCGGTGAGCATCCCGCTGTAACTGTCGGCCAGGGCTCGCACGGCGCCGCGCTGGGCGGTGATCGCCTGCGTGAGTGCGTCGGTCGCGGTTTTCTGGCGGGTCGGGTCGCCGCTGGCAACGGCGCTGTTGTACTCCCGCTCGGCGGTGATGAGTGCGCGGCGGGTGGTGAGCAGGTCCGCCTGGATCTGCGCGGTTTTCTGTGCCTCCACCGTGCCGCCGGCCAGTGCGCGGGTCAGGGCTCCCTGACTGACAGCGAGTCCGTCGAGCAGGGTGCGGCGGTCCCGCTGGGCGGCCGTGAGTCGGCGTTCCTGTTCCGCCTGCTGGGCGGTCAGGTCCAGCTCCTGTTTCGCCAGTTCGGCGCGGCGGCTGCCGGTCTGGTCGGGAGCGGCCTGGGCCTGCCAGGTGGCGGCGAGGCGCCTGCGGGTCAGGTCCAGATCCAGCTGCGCCGCCGCGACGGCATCCTCGGCCATGCCGGTGATGCGCGCCTC
This sequence comes from Deinococcus seoulensis, assembly GCF_014648115.1. Lineage (NCBI taxonomy): Bacteria > Thermotogati > Deinococcota > Deinococci > Deinococcales > Deinococcaceae > Deinococcus > Deinococcus seoulensis. The sequence continues at coordinate 31,609 of NZ_BMQM01000027.1, read as the reverse complement.
TGCCCGCAGTCTCGCCTCTGCCACGTCCAGCGCCTGCGCGTCCCGCTCGTTACGGACCTGCACGGCCTGAGCCTGCGCGCCGAGCAGCGCCGTCTGTTTCTGCGTGAGGGTGGTGCGCGCCTCGTCCTGTCCCGCCTCGGTCCGGGCGAGATCGAGTGCCCGCTGGGCGAGGTTGACCTCCTGTTGCGCGGCCCGCACGGCGAGCTGCGCGCCCGCCACCCGGTCATCGGAGAGGCCTGTCGCCTGGAGCAGCAGTTCCGCCTGAGCCTGGTACAGCGTCAGGCGTCTGCGCTCCCCGTCCAGCGGGGCGGCCGTGATGCGGTCCTGCAGGTCCGCGATCTGTCCGGTCAGGGCGAGGCGCTGCTGGAGGAGTGCGTTGCGTTTGGTCTCGTCGGCCTCCCCGCTGATCTGGGTGTCCAGTCCAGTCAGGCGGGCCTGGGCGTTGCTGAGCAGGCGTTGCTGGGCAGCGGCAGCCTGCGCGTCCGTGCGGGCCATGCGGAGGGCCAGCTCTCCCTCCGCATCGACCAGCGCGAGGCGGGAGTCCAGCAGCGCGCGGGACTGGTCCACGAGTTCCTGCTGCACGTTGACCACCTCCCGTGTCGCCTGTGCCTGCCCCTGCGTCGCCTCGGTGACTCCATCGGCCAGGGTGCGGCGTTCCTCGTCCGTGAGCCGCAGCTGGGCGGCGCGGTCGAGGATGCCCTGGTACGCGGCCCGGAGGCGGTCCTGCGCGGCGACGATGCGCTGTTCGATGCCGAGCCGCTCGGCTGCGGTGCTGGCCAGTGCCTTCTGGTTCTCCAGGCCTTTCAGGTCCGCCTGCGCGGCCGTGACGGGTTGCTGCGCGGCAGCGACCTGGGCGGCCCGGATGCGTTCCAGCCCATCACGCTCAGCCTGTTCGCGATCCTGCACGCGTTTGGCCTGATCGGCGGTGTATTTGCTGTCCAGTTCGGCCACCCGGGCGTAATACTCGCGGCGGATCTGGGCCTGCTCCTCGGCCGTGACCCCCTCGGCGGTCAGTCGCTCGTTCGTGGTCCGGGCCAGGGTCTCGCGCTGGGCCATCGCCTCCGCGCGTGCGGACTGCTCGGCCAGCGCGGCGCGGTCACGGGCTGCCTGGAGTTCGATGCGGGCGACCTCCTGCGCGCCTCCTCTGGCCTGCGCGACCCGGCGGGCCACGTCGAGGTCCAGCCGGGCCGCCTGCGCGTCCCGTGCGGCCGACTGCGCGGCGAGCTGGGCGTCCTGGGCTGCCTGGAATGCGGTCACGATGCGCCGGGCACGCTCACGGGCGTCTGCCTCGTCCTGCCGCGCCCAGCCCTGACGGAGCGCGGCGAGTTGCTGCTGCCCCGCCTGCTCGATGCGGGCCTGCTCGGCCGGGTACCCGGCCAGCGCAGCGAGGCGGTCGCTGATGCCCCTGCGGACGCTGGCCAGCTCAGCCTCCCGCTCGGCCTGTCGTTTCGCGGCTCCCTCGGGCAGCGCGGCGATGATGGCAGCGCGGGCCTCTCCCTCCGCGGCGGCGACGGCTTCTGCGTTGCTGCGTGCCGTGGCGAGGTCCTCCTGCTGGTACTGGCGGCGCAGGGCGGCGACCTGACGGCGCCCGTCGCTCTCCACCTGCGCGCGGAGCTGCGGGAACTTCTCGTACTCGGCCACCTGCTCCGCGATGCTGGCCTGCAACTCGCGCAACTCCAGTGCACGCTCGGCCTGCACACGGGCGCGGCCCTGCTCCATCGCCTGGATCTCGGCCCGCTGCACGGCGAATGCGCTGTCACGGGCACTCTGCTGGGCGGCGGCGAGGTCATCGGCTCTTTCCCTGGCCTTGTCGGCGGCGTACTTCGCCCGGACGGCCCACTCCTCTTTCGCCTGAGCCTCGGCCAGTTCAGCCAGCGCCCCCTTCAGTTCGCTGCTGTTGAGGTTGCCGCCAAACGAGGTCTTGAGTTTCTTGCGCAGCTCGTCGAACGCCTTGCCGACCTGCGCGACCTCCCTCTCCACGCCGTCCAGTCCGCCGATCTTCAGCTGGAACGCGCGGTCCCCGAGAGCTTTGCGGAGATCTCGCACAGCAGCGCTCTGGGCCTTCACTCTGGCCGGTTCGAGGTCCGGTCCCGCTGCCGGTCCGTTCGCCTGCGGGTTGCGGGCCACCTCGGCGCGCACGGCCGCCAGCTCGGCCTGCAGTTCCGCCAGCGCCTGCGTTTTCTGCTCCACCAACTGGAGGTCGATGGCGCGGGTCGGTTCGCCGGTGAAGAAGTTGCGGCCGGTGATCTCACCCTCCTGCGCCTCGCGGAGTTCCTGCATCGCGCGCAGCATCTTCGCGGCCGCGATGCTGGTCCGGTCACCGGCGCGTTCCAGCTCGGTGGCTCTGGCGAGCAGCGCCTCCCCGCTCTTGGCAGCGGCAGCCTCGGCGTCCGCGTAGACCTGGGCGATCTCAGCGAACGCCTGACTGTTCCGGCGCGCGTCGCTGGTGCCCTGCGTGAACGGGTTCAGGCCGAGTTTCGACGCGGCGCCCATGGCCTCCCCGAACTTCTGGAGTGCCTCGGTGTTCTGCCGCAGCCACGTCAGGTTCGAGCGCAGTTCCTTGATGAGGTCGGTCATGGCGGGCAGCGCCCCCTCGCCAATCTGGGTCTTGAATTCCTCCCATGCGGCCGTGAGGAGTTTCACCTCGCCCTGATAGGACTCCAGGCGTTCCTTCGCCACGCGGGCCGCCTCGCCCACCTTGCCCTGCGTCTCGATGTTCTTCTCGATCTCCTCGGTGTTGCTGGCGTACAGGATCGTGGCGATCCGGATGGCGTCCTGACCGAAAATGTCGCGCAGGACGTTGTTGCGCCCCTGTTCGGTCATGCCTTTCAGCGCGGCGCGCAGGTCATCCACGGTCGAGAGGAACGGACGGAACGACCCGTCCGCCTCGTAGGCGTTCACGCCGATGCGTTCCAGCGCGGCCGCGCCAGTCTCGCTGGGTGACTGGAGGCTGAGGATCATGGTTTTCAGGGACGTACCGGCGTCCTGCATGGACCGGAAGCCGCCCTGCGCGGCGGTGGCCATGATGCCGCTGAACTGCTCGATGCTCAGCCCGGCGTTGACCGCGACGGGACCCACGGCCGCGATGGCCAGCGCGAGGTCCTCAGCGCCGAGGAAGGTGCTGTTGGCGAAGTTCGCGAAGTTGTCCGCGACCTGCGGCAGGTCGGCCGCGCTGAGCTTGAACGCGGTCATGGCGCTGGCGGCGAGTTTGGCGGCGGTTGCCGTCTCGATCCCGGCGGCGCCGGCGAGGGTCAGCGCGCCGGCCAGTCCGCCCCGGATGGCCTCCTCGGCGGTCAGGCCCGCGCGGTTGAGTTCCAGGATGGCTTTCGCGGCGTCGCGCGGGCCGACGCCCAGGTCCAGTCCGAGCGTACGGGCGGCCGCGTTGAGGTCGCGCAGCCCGTCAGCCGTGGGACTCGTCAGTGCCTTGATGTCGACCATGACGGCCTGAAAATCGGCGGCGGTCCTGAACGAGGCGACCATCGCGGCCGTGAATGCACCCAGGGCAGTCGCGGCGGCCAGGATCGGGAGCGGCAGCGTGCCGAACAGGCCACTCACCTGCGAGAGGCCAGGAATGAACCCGGAGAGCTGCTGCAGGGCGTTGCTGATGTTGCCGCTGAGTCCGGCGATGTTGATGCCGCCCCGGAGGGTCTGCTGCTCGCGGGCCGTCTGGGCGAGCAGGCGGTTGACCGTGCCGAGTTGCTGCGCCGTGAGGTTGCCAGCTGCTGCCATGCCCTGAAGGCTGACGCGGATGCGGTTGAGGTCCGCCTCGTACGCGGCGATGGCCGCGCGCCGCTCCGCGAGGTTGGTCGCAGCGGCAGCAGCCGCGTCGAACTGCGCGCGCGCCCCGGCCAGTTCGGTGCGGAGTTTGGTGATGCCGTCGCTGTTGACGTTGCGCATGCCCTGCACGGTGCGGGTCAGAGCGGTGTCCAGCGCGCGGAATTCTGCGGTGCCAGCTGTCGCGGCGGCGGCGGCGGTCCGCAGGCTGGCCTGGAGGCTGGTGAGGCGCGCGACGTAGGTGGCAGCGTTCACGTCGCCGCGCCGGTACTCGTTGTTGAGTCGCTCCAGGTCCGCGAGGAGGGTCTGCGTGCCCGCGCTGAACGAGCTGCCCCGGTTCCCGCTCCCGCCACCCCCGCCCAGTGCGCGCAGCTGCGCAATCAGGGCAGTGAGCTGCCTGATCTGGTCGTTGATTTTGATCTGCAGGGCCGTCAGGGCGCTGACGTTGATGCCTGCCACGGCACTCAGGGCTGTCCGCAGGTCGCGGATCGCGGCAGCGACACTGGCGGGGTTGAACGTGAGTTTCACGCTGAGAGTGTCGGTCCCCATGGCGTCCGTGATGGTTTTCCGGATGGCGGCCGTGCTGGCGCCGCTGAGTTTCGCGGTCAGGGTCAGGGTGCCCTGTTTTTTGGCGTAGTCCACGACTTCGCGCAGCGCGTTCAGCGCGTCGCGCGTCCCCTTGCGGAACTGGGTCACGTCGAGGCTGGCAGTCCCGGTCAGGGGCGGCAGGGTGGGTCCGGTCATGTTGGTGCCTCCTGGCGGATCGGGGTGAGATCAGCGGACCGCGCGCACCCGCAGCACGAACAGTTCCCGCAGTCGGTACGCCGCGAACGCCTGCGCGCCGGTGATGACGGGACCGGGCAGTGCCCAGTTGATGCCGCTGCGCCCGAGCGTGAACGCGGCTCTGGGGTTGCCTCTGGCGGCAGCCTGGGCCTGGAGCTGCATGAGGTTGCCGGTCTCGCCGGTCTCGATGTCTCGGGCGTACTCGGCATCGTTGCTGGCGGTCACGGTCGCGGTCAGGGGAGTGACGCGCGCCGTGGCGTGCAGGCTGCGCAGGTACTCGCCCGTGCGGCGGTACGCGCCGGGCTGCGTGGCGTAGATGTTGGCGTTCGCGCCGATGATCAGGTGCCCGAGCGTTTCCGCGCGGGTCCGCTCGGCGATGGCGGGCAGGTCATTGGCGGCCTGTTCGATGCGGGCCAGGGCGGCGCTCAGCGCGCGGTCATCGAGGTTGATCATGCAGTCATGCCTCCCAGGGTTTTCTCGGCCTGCTGCCAGCGGCGTTCCTCCTCCAGTTCGCGGCGGGCGCGGATGGCGGCGGGCGTGTACAGCCAGGGGCGGGCGCGTTTCTCGATGGCGCGGAGGTGCGCGTTGAACGGCTCGAGGCTGTAGTACGCCTCCCCGCGCTTCGCCTGCCCGCTGGGGTTTTTCGGGTCCACGTACCGCTGCCCGAGTTTCAGTCCGGCGGCGGTGCTGGCGTCGTCCAGCGCATCGAGGCGGGCCTGCGCGTCCCGCTCGGTGTGGATCTCGGCGGCCCGGCCGATCAGGCGCGGCGGCATGGTCATGACGTGCGGGTACGCCTGCACGCCGAACACGCGGATCACGTACTCGTCGAGGGTGGTGTCGGGTGGCCCCGAGTCAACTGCGCCAGGCGACTGCCCGCGCGCCGGCTCAGGGCGTCCAGTTTTCCCTCCAGCTCCGGCGGGTCGTTCAGGTCCCACATGGCCGTGAGCAGGGCCAGGCGGTCCGCCCAGGTGAGCGGCTGGGGCAGTTCCTGGCCGCGCAGGCTGGCACGGGTCAACCGCCAGAACGCCGCCCACATCTCAGGCTGCACGTCCTGGCGGGCGATGTCCTCCCAGTGCTCGCGGATCAGCGCGAACGTCGATGTGAACGTGAGCAGGTCGAACAGGTGCGCGTCGGCCACGTCGGCCCCCCAGGCGTGCAGGGTGACGCTGCCGCCCGTGAGGGTGACGGTCTGACGGACTGGAAACATGATTCTCCTGTTGGATGGCAGCCCCGCACGCGAAATTGGGGCGGCGGGCGGGGCCGGGTGGATCAGGCGGCGGCTTCGGCGTCCAGCGCGGCGAGCAGGTCGGGCAGCTGGCTGGCCGGCACGGTGAAGATCGCGCCGTACTGGGTGATCTGCGTGGCCACGTCGTCGAACGCCGGGCCGGGCTCGTAGGTGTGCGCGCGGACCGTGGCGGTGAACAGCAGGGTCTGCTCCCCCTGGCTTTCGCCCTGGCCGTTGCTCTGGAGTGCGACGCGCGGGTGCCAGAACACGCGGAACAGACGGTTGGCGTCCGTGCCGGGCCGTTTGGCGATCACGACCATGCGGCCCAGGATGCTCGCGCCGGGGCTGAACGGGGTGACGCTCACGCCCGCCAGGGTCGGGTCGGTCAGGGCGACGGCGGGCGCGCCGTTGTGCAGGCTGCGGACCTGCTCGCTGGGTGTCAGGACCGGAATCTCGTAGGTGATGGTCGTCTCGGTGACGCGCTCATCGACGACGATGCTGGGACCGCCTTCCGGGTTGACGGCGCGGATGACTTCGCGCGTCACTTCGGAACTGGGGGCGACGACGGCGTCCTCGGGGAACAGGCCGAGGTTCACGGCGCCGGTGATGCCCTCAAACGCCGCGAGGGGGTCGAACAGGACGATGCGGCCTTCCGGGACCATGTTGGCGGCGGCGTAGGCGCTCTGATCGTTGACGGGCATGGCAAAGGACATGGGGGACCTCCAGGGGTCAGTTCGGCAGCTGGCCGAGCAGGAGCGTGCGGGCGTACGTGGCGCGGGCAAGGTGCGCGCCCGGCGCGATGGGCGCGTGGCGGGCGGGGATGACGGACTTGTACCAGCCGGGGTCGGCGGGTGGGGTGCCGGTGAGTGCCGTGCGGATCTGCGTGGCCAGCGCGGCGGCCTGCTCGGCGGTGCCTGCGATGGCGGCCACGGCCGTCCAGTACGTGTCCTGATTGCCGGTCGTGGTGATGGGTTCCGGCGTTTCGATCTGCACGTACCCTTCGGGTCGGGTGGCGAGGTACGTGCCGACGCCGCGTTCTCCGGCTCCGACAGCGGGGCGTCCCTGCGCGTCGACCGGCGCGGCTTGCAGGGGGAGTTGCTGCTCGTCGGGCAGGAGGATGGTCACGCCGGGCAGCGCGGCCTGGAGTCTGGTGTGCAGGTCGAGGGTGATGACGTGCATCACGGCCTCCGGAGGGCGCAGGTGCCGAGGCGCTGGCACGTGAAATCGCTGGGCTGACTCCACTCCAGCACTTCAAGGGTTCCGTCGTCCCAGGCGACTGTCGCGCCCGGCACAGGCACCGTGTCGTCCGGGTGGACGGTCAGCAGGCGCAGGTCGGACGTGGCGACGCCCTGCGCGCTGGTGAGCTGGCCCATGCGGGCCAGGGACTTCGGGTCGATGCGCTGCGGGTCGCGGACGCTGCACCGCACGTTCCAGATGTGCGGGCCGAGTGCGAAGGTCAGCTCATGCCGGAAGCGCATCGCCAGCATCTCAGGCGTGGTCGCGGCGGCTACACCTGCCTGGATGGCGTCGCGGATGCTCACGCATCCTCCAGGCAGGGCCGCGTCACCCGGAACACCGGTTCCAGGCGGCCGCCGACCACCATGCCCGCCAGGGGCGACGGGACGATGCGGGAGCCGCCCGCGCCGGAGGATGCCTGCTTCCGGAGTCGTTCGGCGCGCGCGCACCACGAGGAGGCCGTCACGTCATCCACTGGCGTTGCGGCGAAGAACTCCGTTTCCACCTCGCCGTCCACTTTCACGCGCTTCACGTTGCCCGCGCTGACGCCTGCGGCTGCCTGGGAGGCCCGCAGGCACGCGGCCTCCAGCACGTCCGCCGCCACGAGCCGCAGGTCCTGGTGAACAAGCCACGCGGCGTGCAGGTCCACGCGGTCCCCTTCCGGCACCTGGGTGTCGTGATAGTTCAGCGCGGCGGCGGTCGCGTACGTCCTGACGGAGGCTAGCTGCTCCGGGGTCAGGGTGGCCGGTGCGGGCGCCGTCACGGTCAGCCTTCCGGAGCGGGCGGACTGCCCAGCGCCGCAAGAATCTTGTCCGCGCGGCCCCCACCGATGGCGTCGAGCGCCATGAGGTTCGCCCGGCCGTTCTCGCCGTCCGCCAGGAGGCGCAGGCCTGCCAGGGTCGTGACGCCGTTCTGCGCGAGCTGATCGGCGGCCGGGAAGTCGTCCGGTATCAGTTCACCGTCCGCCCGGACGGCCTGAAGCAGCCGTTCCAGGAACGCCACGCGGGCCTGCAGGTGCGCGTCCTCCTGCCTGCCGCTGAGCTCGTCGATCAGCCGCTGCGTGGGCTGCCCGGGCAGCAGGCTGGAAGGCAGCACGAACGTGCTTTCCGGATCGTCCGCGAAGGTCACGAGCGCCACCTGCGCGCCGGGCGGGAGTTCGAGATCCAGGCGCACGTCCTCCGGGGCGTCCTGCAGGAGGTGGAAGGTGGCCAGCGAGTACGCGCCGTCCTCCCCGACGAAGAACACGGCGCTGCCTTCGGGGAACGGGGCGGCCTGCGTGGCCTGGGCGAGCGCTGCGCCCTGGGGGATCTCGGTGATCTGCCCCAGGCGCAGCATGAGGCGGTAGTCGCGGCCCAGCTCCACCGGCACCGACTCTCCGGGCTGGAGAATGCGGTCGCCGAAGCGCAGCGGCTTACGCGCGATGAAACTACTATTCGGACTCTGCATTGGCACACCTGCTTGTTGGAGAAAAACTATGATGAGTTATGACCGATAAGGAATCAGGGCGTCAGGATTTTGAATCAGAGCTCAACGACTGCTTCGAAGCACTGCAAATTATGATAGGCGACGTTGATTTGGCAACTAATCTGGTTATATCTAGTCGGAGCTGGTCGGACATGCGGAGCTTTGCTAGAACCATGTTTGCCTCGTTTGAGGTAACAATCTACCTCCTAAAGCAAGTTGCTCTCTTGGTGGATAGCTATCAGCCGTGCTTCCAGGAGCATGAGCGGATGATTTTGCGCGATCGCTCATATTCGGTGAACAGCAGAGGAGTTATTGAAGAAAAAGAGGCGAGGGTGGCCATGAAGGCGAGTATGCTGCTCGCCTTCAGTGCCGCTTCGCGGGCGTTTGGGGTGGAAAATCCTCTTGACACGTCGAAAAAGGAATGGGAGTCCTTCCAAATCGCAATCAAGATTAGAGACCGTCTGACTCATCCCAAGAAATCGAAAGACCTATTTCTGAGTCCACAAGAAATTGACCATCTGGTGCAATCAGGTAGGTACATCATTGAATGCTTCTACAAACTTGCGCATAAAAGCAATTCGGCTGCCAAGATGATCAATAGCGGAGGGTAATCTCGCAATGGTGTTACCAGTCGCTCTGGCTGGTGCTGACGACGTCGCTGAACCACATGCCCAGGTCCGGCGCGACGATGTTCGAGCTGGCCGCCGTGTGCACCTGCACCCAGCGGTTGCCAGTCTCGGCGTTGTACCCACGGCGGATCAGCGCCAGTTCGTTCAGGATTCGCTCCTGGTCACCTTCGAACGCGCGGTACAGGTTCTCCCAGTTGAACGTGTACCCGGCGCTGGGCGTCTCGCGGCTGGGATTCGGCGCGACATACATCAGCAGCATGCCCTTGGGATCGCAGATGTAATCGATGTTGTCGTCCTGCCCTTCCTCGGCGTCGTTCACGACCCCGCTGACGATCTGCACGCGGGGCACGTCGAAGAAGGACGCCAGCAGGTCGATGTCCGCCACGCCGCGCTGCACGTACTTCACGCGGTCCGTGATGTCCTCGTTGAAGACCAGGCTGGCGTACACGTCCACGCCCACCTGCAGCAGGTTGGGTTTCTTGCCGGTGAAGCGGCGGAAGCGTTCGATGCGGCCCCGGATCAGTTCGGCGGGATTCGCGCCGGGCTGGTCGAGCTGCAGGAACTCCGGGGTGTCCGCCGCCCGGTTCGGGTTGCCGGTGACGCCCTGGTAGCGCCACGCCCACCCGGCGTCCTCATGGAACGCGGTGCTGGCGTACCGCAGGTCGAGGTTCAGGCGGGCCTGCCCGGCGAGGTACGTCGCTGCGTCCGCCATGGGCCGCATGGGGTCGCGGCGGCTGGCGGCGACGTCGCTGGGCGCGATGTTCTTCTGGAGGCTGTAGTGCTCGGTGTCGTAACTGGCCTTCTTGGTCTTGTACCCGCCGACGACGGGGCGGTCGCCGTAGCTGTGCAGGCGCATCTCGGGGCGGATCAGGCTGCCCCGGTCCCATACCTTGATCTTCCCGGCTTCGTTCTCCACCTGCACGATCGGGAACGCGGTGGGCGTGATGAACTCGTCGTCGTTCTGCATGGCGTCGACGGCGACGTCGGTCAGATACTCGTCGCTTTGACCTCCGGCGATCATGCCGGGGAGGGGGCCGGTGGTGTCGTCGTAGGCGGCCATCAGGGCGCCCGTGAGCAGGATGTTGTGCTTCATGTGGTTCTCCAGGGGGGGAGTGAAGGCGAAGCCCCGCCGCAGCGTCAGCCAGGGCGGGGCAGGGGAATCAGCGCGGCGTGGGTTAAGCGTCAGGCAGGGTGCCACGGTCGAACTCGACGGGCACGATGCTCCCCGCCTTGCCGCTCTCCATCACGGTGAAGAAGTACGCTTCGCCGGCGACGGCCTTCACGCCCACGCCGTCCGGACCGGCGCGGAGCTTGTCGGTGGGCTGCACGTCCTGGCTGACCTTGAGCTTGGTGCGGCCGAGGGTCTGCAGGGTGGTGGTCTTCCCGGCGACCGCGCCGGGGTTCTCGATCACGCCGAACACGTCGTCACCGGCACCGGCGACGTCGATCTTGTTTCGCAGCGCGGCGTTGCGGGCCTTGCCGTCGTTCGTGCCGGGGAGGATCTTCGCGGCGTGCCACTGGTAGGCGGTGAGGTCGCGGGCGCTGGGCGCGGCGTGCTTGCCGCCTTCGATGGGTTTGGTGGTGGCCATGGTTCAGGTGCTCCTTGGGGGGCGAGAGGGCGGGGAGGGCAGGGCGTCAGCTGTTGCGGTAGCGGGCGGCGAAGGCCGGGTCGTCCCGCATGACCTTCTGCCCGGCCTGGGCGCGGGTGAGGTTCGGGTCGGCGTTCATAGCGGTGTCCACGCGGGTGCGGTACTCGGCCTTGGCGTCACTGCTGACCTTGCGGTCCTGGTGGCTGCCGCGTTCGCCGATCAGCTCCAGTTGCGCGCCGGTGGCGTTCAGGCTCTGTTCGAGGGAGGCGTACTCTTCCTTGGTCATCTTCTCGCTGGCCGCGCGGAGGGTCGCGCCGAACGTGGCGGGCTGGCCCAGCTGCACGGCCCGCTCGCGGAACTCACGGTCGAGCCGCTGGTCACGTTCGGTGTTTGCGGTGTTCTCGGCCCGCTCGGCGCGGGCGTTGGCCGCCGCGGCGTCCGCCTGGGCTTTCTCGACGGCCTCTCGGGCTTCAGGCGTCAGGGCGCTGAGGTCCACTTTTGCGTTTGGCTGGGGTGCCTGACCCGCTCCCGGCGTGGCCGGGGCGGCTGCGGCTGCGGACTGGGCGGCGAGGTGATCGTCGAGGAACGTGCGCTCCTCGGCGCTGAGGGTCTCGCCAGCGGCGAGTTTCGCGGAAATGGCGGCGATGGTCATCTTCATAGGTGCCTCCTGCGCGTTCGGCGCGGGCTGGGGGGTGATAGGCGAACCCGCCTCCGTGGTGGCAGGCGGGTCGTCTGTGGGGCTGGTGGGCTGCTCAGCGTCCGGGGTGTCCGGGTCGCCGTTGGCAGTGAGAGAAGGGGTGGTGCGTGCCTCGGGGTTTTCCTCATCCCCAGGGTTCGGCGTGGGCGGCTGTGGGTCGGGCGGGGCGATGGCGCCCGTGCCTTCCCCGATGACGGTGTGCAGGCTGCCTACGCGGTCGGCGAGACCAGCGGTGACAGCGGCCACGCCGGTCCAGACTTCACCGGTCGCCCACTGCTCAGCGACCACGCCACGCGCCTTGCGTCGACCTTTCGCCACAGCCTGCACGAACTGGGCGTGCACGTCGTCCACCATGCGCTGCATCTCGGCGCGGCCCTCGGCGCTCAGCGGCTCGTAAGGCTGCCCGAGGGCTTTCTTCGCGGCGCTGCGGATGTACGTGACGAGGATGCCCCATGTGTCCATCACCTTCGTGTAGTCGGCGTGGCTGATGATGCAGCCGATGCTGCCTGTCAGTGCCGTGGGGCTCACGACGATCTCGCTGGCCTGCGCGGCCACCCAGTACGCGGCGCTGCACGCCATGTCGGCCACGACGGCGGTGACGCGCTTCTTGCTTTTGGCGTACGCGACCGCTTCAGCGGCTTCGACTGTCCCAGCGACGGTGCCGCCTGGGCTGTCCACGCTGATTACGATGCTGGCGACCATCGGATCATCGGCCAGCTCGCGGATCTCGGCAGCGAAGGCCTGCGGGCTCATATACCCGTACGAGAACGCCCAACTGGGACAGCGGTTGATCACGACGCCGTGGAAGGACACCACGCCGACTGTCTTGCCGTTGCCGCGCGTGAGCGGCACGCGCCTCACGGACGCCTCGGGCGTGGCTTGCGCTTCGGCAACTGGGGGGATCTGGCCGCTGGCGACGAGCTGCTGCACGTGATCGAGCGCCTGAGACGTGATCGACCAGACCGTGCCAGCCATCTCGCGGGTGAGGAAACTGAGGTTCTTGGACACTTGGGGACCTCCTATAATCAGCCGACTAATGGGAAAAAACTCGAAGGAGAACAGGCGAACGGACGCGTACCGGAAGAGTGGGGGGGTGTGCTGGTTCTGCGGCGATCATCCGGCGGAGCATATCGAGCACCTCACGCCGCAGGCACGTGGTGGTACTAACGCCTCTGAGAACTTGGTCGGGGCGTGCAGGCGGTGCAATTTGTTGAAGGAAGGACAGGGCATCCCAGGAAATCCCAATTGGGATTTGCGGGAATTCCGGCAGGAGGTCGCTTACCGCTTGAAGCAGACGCCGGAACAAGTAGTGTTCTACGGTGAACGACTTCACGCGAAGAGGAGTGAAGCTTGGATTGCTGCCGGTAAACCTACTGATAAGCACCTGTACAAACTTGGCCTCTTGGATGAGCGACTCGGGATTAAGGCCGAACCTTTCTCGTTCCCGGATGAACCTTCGTTTGAGGCTTACGGGCTGGATGACGAGCTTTAGTTCTGAGTGACTGAGTCGGCCCGTTCCGGCAGGCCGAGTTTCTGCCGGAGGGTGGTTTCGAGGTTCTCGTCGTGTGTGATGCCGCCCGCGTTCATGACGCCGTTCAGCTGCGCCAGCAGGTTCTGCAGGGCGGCGTCCGTGAGCCCGCCGTGCTCCAGGTGCGGCCAGTACTGCGGGGGCACGCCGTTGACGCGCATGAGGGTGTGCACGGCGAAGCGGTTCACGACGGCGGTGATGCCGTCGAGGATGCCAGTGCCGGCCGTTTCGAACAGGTCCGTCAGGTCCCCGCTGAGTGCCTGCGCGCCCTTGCCTTCGCTGCCGCCCAGCAGCAGGAAGGTGCTCAGCAGGCTCGCGGCGATCCGCTGGCCGTACCGTTTGATGATCTTGTCCGTGTCGTGCGCCCGGGCACTCCCGCCCTGCAGGAGACTGAACTTGTACCCCGTGGGCAGCCGCACGTGCTTCTCCGTGCCGGTCTTCTCGTCGTATTCCCTCACGACGTACTCGCTGGCGGGCATGGCCACGTAGGCCCGTTCGTCGTTCCGGACGCCTTCTGCCTGCCGGAGGATGCCCTGCAGGACCGCCTGCTGCTGCTCGGTCGCGTCCGGGCTGAGTAACTCGATGGGGACTTCCACGATGGGGAGGCCCGCGAGGTCCCGTTCAATGCCGACCGCTTCGAACTCCTCCAGGCGACTCTGGAAGCGGTAGGCGCGGCGGGCGTTCACGAGCATGCTGCGCCCCTCGGGGTTCCCGCTGGCTTCGGTGGTGCGGAAGTGCAGGGCGCGCTGGACGGGGATGAACACGACGCCGCCGGGCGTGCTCTGCCACAGGCCCTGAATGCCGCCGTCACCGTCGTACTCCCAGCGGCTCAGGGTGCGCTGGGGCCGGAGGGCGAACTTCCGCCAGCCGACGCGGCCGTCGCTGTGGGCGCTGCGGTACCGGGCGTCCGTCTGGTCAGGGCCGCGCCGGATCTTGTACACCACCTCGAAGTACGACCAGCCGTGCGTGAGCATGGTCAGGACGTCCGCGAGGAACGCGGGCCAGGTGTGACTCATGTCCTCCCGGCACTCCCGCAGGAACAGCGCCCAAGCGACCGCTTCGGGACTGTCGTCGGCGGGGACTTCCTGCCAGTCCACCTGCCGGAACAGGCTTTCGAGCGCGAGGAACACCGCGCCGACGATGGGGTCCGTGTCGCGCATGTCTTGGTAGAGCTGCGCGGCGTAGATGCCTTCGTCGGGAAGGAACTGGCGGTACCAGCTGCGCTGGCCGTTGCTGCCGAGAATGCGCAGGTCCATCAGGCCGGTCTTGGGTGCGGGTTGCGTCATGGGCGTTCACCTCCTCAGGGCATGAAAAAAGCAGCCTGTGCAGGCTGCCTAGAATGTTTTGGCATTCGTGATTTAACGCGAGTGAATGTGGTTAAAGACCGTCGCCCTTGTTGAGATTTATTTCATCTGTACAGGCCTCTGTATTCGGGAATTCATACACAACGCTGATCCAGCCGTCGGTGCTGCTCAATGCGGAAACTTTTAGCATGATCGCGTAACCTTTAGGCAGCTTATTGGAGGCTGTGGGTTGCCAAAAAGAGACTAGATTGCGATCCTCTTGTTTAATGGACATCATCCAGTCATTTGAATCTTTCCAGATGCTGCTGCCCTTGATGAAATCGAAATCTTCAGAGGTCCCATATTTACTACTCAAAGCTGCCTTTAATGAATTAAAATTAGCTTTTGTTAAAGAGCCTGAGGGGTCATTCTTTATGGTAAGGCCGGTGCCTCTAACCATGCATACTCCCTGTTTGGAAGAGGCTTTAACAGTGTAAAATTCAAAAGCGCTGTTTGGAGTGGGAACAGTGTTGAGGCGATAAAATCCCGGATTAGTAGAAGGGGTAGCGCCCATTTTGATTAGCTGATCAATGGAAATCCCTGGCTTTATCCCGAATGGCTGAATATCAACTGCGTCAACCGCATGTGCGCACGTACTTAAAGCCAAAGCAAGCAAAGCATGCATTCTCATGCTCGCATAGTAAGGGGCCTGATAGGAAAGCGCTGCGTCAACTCTGCTTGACGCTGAGCGGATGAACTGGATCATTTGCGCCAAGCGCTCACTCTTCTGCCTCCAATTGCGCGGAGCGTCAAGGTCGACAGCTTGTCTCCATGCGTGTGCTGCTTGGCCCAGGCGCGGCGCTTCTGCTTGAACCGCTGGAGGGCCTGGGTGGTCGGGTCGATCTGGTCGTCGTTCGCGCCGTTCGGGAACTGCGCCCACTCCGGCAGGTACTCGCTGGCCACCCACGGCGCGAGGCTGGGGTGCGGCAGGTAGACGTGTCCGGATTCGATGGTGCTGCTCTCGGCGGACACGCGGGATTGCTTGCTGCCGTCTGGTTCGTAGGCGATCAGCCCGGGCAGGACGGTGCGGACGTCGCTGATGATGGCCGGGCCGTTGGCCTTGTCCTCGATCAGGTGTTCGGGGATGTCCGGCCAGCGGTCCGCGAAGGCGATGACGGCCTGTTTGGACTTCACGTAATCCCAGCGGCCGCGCGTCTGGTCGAGCAGGAAGGCGTCCGGGCCGCGGCTGCCCCAGGCCTGCCCGACCACGAAGTCGCTGTCCTTCTTGTCCTTGAAGGCGAAGTCCCAACTGGTGAGCGTGAAGTCGAACGATTCCGGGGTGGGGATCACCACGGCGTCGATCTCGGTCACGTCCCCGTCCTCGCTGACCACTTTCAGGCGCAGCGGCGGCAGTGAGGGGATCAGGTGGGCGGGGGCGTGGTATCGCCACCACCAGCCCTTCACGACGCCCCCGCCGGCCGGCACGGGCCGCTGCTGCATTTGCCCGGCCGTACCGAACGACCCGAGGTCCAGTTCCGCCTGCCGGTAGTCCTCCTCGTCCCGGAACTCCGGGAACAGCAGCTCGCCGGGCTCCGTGCGCGGATCGTCCCAGATGCTCGTCTGCGTGTGGTGCTCCGGTTCGTACCGCTCCGGGAGGCGCAGCACTTCCCAGCCGCCCTTGCGTTCCAGGTGCCCGGTAAGGTCCTCCTCGTGCAGGCGCTGCATGATCACGATCTGTACGTACCGTTTCGGGTCCGCGCCGCGTCGGCTGAGGCTCTGGTCGTACGCGTTGATGATGGATCGGCGGTGGGCGCGGCTGTCCATCTCGGCGGCGTTGTTCGGGTCGTCGATCAGGAGGATGTTGCCGCGCGCGCCGGTCGCGCTGGTGATGGGTTTGACCTGGCGCCGCCCGCGCGCCGTGGTGTCGAACTGCCCCTTGCTGTTCTGGTCCCGCATGAGCCGCACGCGCTCCCCGTACCGTTCCTGGTACTCGGGGCTTTCGACGAGGCGGCGGCAGCTCATGCTGTCGCGGATGGAGAGGCTTTCGTTGAAGGCCGTGGCGAGGAACCGCTCGCCCGCATCCAGTTCCGCCCACACCCACGCGGGGAAGAACACGTTGCAGAGGCTGGACTTCATGGTGCCTGGGGGGACGTTGATGATCAGCCTTCGGATCTCCCGCCGGGCGGCCGCCTCCAGATGCAGGCACATGGCGTCCAGCGCCCAGCCCCACGCCAGTGGCGTGCCGGGTTCCAGCACATCCCAGAACTCGTGCACGAACTCCCGCAGCGTCAGCGATCGCACCGGCTCAGGCTCGGGCAACTCGCCGCGTTCCTCCAGTTCCAGCTCGGCCAGCTGCGCGATGATCAACTCTTCGTCCAGCCAGCCCGGCCACGCCTCACGCCTGCGCCGGGCCACGCGCTTTCCGTCTCCGCTCCAGCAACTCGGACAGCTGCTCGCGCGTCAGCTTCTTCAGGTCCGCCGGGCTGCTCAGGTCCTCGATCCGGACGGTGTACTCCTCCATGCCGCGCGCCTGCCGTTCGATCTGCGTGCCGACCAGCGCCAGGCGCGCGATTTCCTGCGGCCCGACATCCTTCGGATCGACGTTCCCCATGCCCCGCACGGCCAGGGTCTGCAGCGCCTTCCCGAGGGTCGCCTGCCGCATCCGCACCTGCTCCACGGTTTCGAGGTCGAGGGCCTGCGCCCTGGCCGCCACCTGGGCGCGGAACTGGGTGCGGAGGTCCAGCCAGTCTTCTGCGCTGGAGCGGCGTTTCAGTTGGCTCAGGCTCGGGCGCTGCGTTTGGCTACCGTGCGGGGTTGCTGCGTCCGCGCTGAGGGATTCCAGGGTGACGCGGTCGTCCCCCCGGATGTACTCGCGGCGGATGGCCGTCCAGTCGTAGGCGGGGGGGCGTCCCTGGGGCTTCGCCCCGCGGCTGCGGCTGTCTTTCTTGGGGGGCTTTGCTTTGGGGCTGGGCATAGGCAATCACCTCCATGAATCCTTAATCGTTAGCCAAGTGCACTAATTGTGCCCATCGGTGAACTGCGGTGGTTGATCTAAGCTTTTTGTATGAAAAAAGAACTGGTTGAGAGAGACATTCTGAGAATGTACCTTGGAAACGATGGAAACTCGGCCTTAGATAGACTGGAATCAAAGGGATACGAGATAAGAATGATCATGTATTCAAGTCGCCAGAGCACAGAAGAACTCGGTTTAGTTTTAGTTAATTCTCATCCAACCAAAAACCACCTATCAAACCTCTGTGTAGCCTTCGGATTGCTAAAGGAAGATGCCGAATGGATGATGAAGAGTGAGTATGATTACGTGAGTTTAGTGGAGTCTATCGAGTCGGCATCCACCCCTTGCTGAATCCTTCCTTGCCTTGCGTGCCCCGCTCCGTCATGCCGCCCCGTTCGTAGAGGCGCACCACCTCCTCGCGTTCCATGCCGCAGCGCTGCATTACCTGCTCGACGGTGAGGCCTTCCTCGTCGCGGAGACGGCGGACGATGGCGGCCATGGGGAGGACGCCGTGCTCGCCGCGCGCTCGGTTGTGGCGGATGGTGCTGAGCATCTGATCGCCGTGCGCGGGGGGCTGGAGCCGAACGACGGGCACGAGGCCGCCGGTCATGGCGTAGATGCGTGGGTCGGCGCTGACGGTCCAGCGGTGGAAGCCGTCTACCACCTCGCCGTCGGGCCGGGCGACGATGGGTTGCGTCCACCCGTCTTCGAGGATGCTGACCTTCAGCAGTTCGAGTTCGGGCTTGGCGACGTGGTTGGGGTTATACCCGTTGGCGTGCAGGTCTTCGCGGGGCACCCATTCGATGCGGGCGAGAGGTTGCTGGTCGCGTCCGTGTTTCATTCGGTGGCTCCTGTCAGGGCGCGGATCTCTGCCAGCTCGGTGAGGTACGGCTGGAGGTTCGCGAGGTATTTGGCGTGGGCGGCGGCCAGCTCGTCCGGCGTCTTGCGGCCGATCTTCGGTTGGCGGCGCTGCTTGAAGTTCCCGCGCATGGCCATCTTCACGAAGAACGCCCAGTCGTACCCGGTCAGCGGGTGGGCGACGGTCGGCGCGAGTGGGTCGGCGGTCTTGCGGTAGTGCATGCGCAGGTGCGAGCGGATGCCTTTGCTGACGTCAGCGCGTTCCTTCTCCGGGAAGTTTGTGCGAACGAGGTCGATCAGCCACGCTTCGTACGTGATGCCGGGCGGCTTGTCGGGGATGTCCCCGAAGGCGTACAGCTCGGTGCGGCTGTACCGCTTGGCGGTCTGCGCGCCGGGCACGCGGGCGAGCATGCGGTCCCACAGGGCGGGTTCGCACTGGTGGTACTGGTCGAGGCGCTGCATGGGTTCCTCCCCGAAGGGTGGGGCGAGGCGTTGCTTGCCGGGCGTGAAGCCGATCTGGTCGAGCAGGTCGTACACCCGGCAGTAATCCCACCCCAGCAGCTTGGGGGCCAGCCACACGTCGGCGGTGGTCCAGTCGTAGATGGGGTAGGCCTTCCAGACGTTCCCGGCGTGCTGGAGGTCGTTCGCGCCGCCGTACCCGCCTGCGTCCTTGACGATGTAGTTGTCCTCCACACGGCGGGAGACGGCCGCGCGGCGGATGAGGCTTTCGTCGGCGCGGATGCCGAGCAGTTGCACGCAGTTCCCCATGGACGGCGGGAACAGCAGGCCGCTGAGTTCCGGGATGCTGAGGCGCGCGGCGGGGTCGCTGGGGTCGTAGCCGGGCAGGCCCGTGATCGCCTCTGGGGGCAGGTCCCGCACCCACAGGTGGCGGTCCTCGGGTGCCCAGGGGTACCAGACCGGGGATTCACTGCTGCAGGCGTTGCGGTGTTTGACCGGCACGCAGATCCACTTGAGCGTCACGTCCGGGTCCTGCGCGACGCGGCGCACGTAGTCGATGTTCTCGGCGTAGATGCACTCCTCGTCCCAGAACACGACTTCCAGAGGTGTGCGGCCGAGTTCGCGGGCGGCCTCCAGCGCCAGGTTCAGGACGATGGTGCTGTCTTTCCCGCCGCTGAAGCTGACCGACACATGGTCGAACAGTTCGAACACATGCCGGATCCGGGCGCGGGCGAGGATGAGGACGTCCTCCTCGGTCGGCGCGGACTTCAGGCGGCTGTTGGCCGGGTTGTACCGGAAGGGCTTGAGGCCCTCGGCGGGCGCGCTGATGCCGAGCTGGTCGCGCAGGTCCTGCTGCGTTACGGGGTCCATGCCGGGCCTCCCTGGGCTGCGCGGAGGCTGGCCGTCGTCGAGAGGGGGTGGGATGTCTCGCCGGTTGCGCTGAACCGGGTCACGGTCTGGTCGGGCAGGGGCTCACTGCCGGGGAAGGGCAGGCTGCACAGATACGTCCCTTCCGGTGCGCGGAGGACGTGCAGTGGGTGCGCGCGGCGGGCAGCGGTCACGGATCCGTCCGCGTCCAGCACCAGCAGCGCCAGGGGCAGGCCGGGCGTGAGCAGGTCGAGCAGGCTGGCCACGCCCGCCAGGGTGACGGTGCGGGCGAGCAGCTGGCCCAGGACCTCGCTGTCACTGTCCGTCTGGAGCGTCAGCCCGTGCGTGGTCGCGTGGAAGCGGTGCGCGGGGACCGTGCCGTTGTGGGCGATGAACATCCCGCCTGCCTGGAGGGGCTGCGCGCAGCTGAGGTCCTGGTAGTGCCCGGCGGTGGTCATACGGGCGTGCCCGATCACGCTGTCCACCACGGTAGACAGGCTGGCCGGGTTGACCGGGCCGAGCGCGACGTGCCGCACGCCTGCCGCAGCGTGCCCGTGGGCGTGCGGGCCGCGTGTTCCAGCCAGCCCGGCGATAAGGGTGAGCAGTTCCGCCTGTGGCGGGCCGCTGCGGCGCATGAAGCCGTACAGGCCGCACATCAGCTCAGACCTCGGGCGGCCATGAACGCCTGCGCTTGGGGCAGGACCGTGGCGGCCTCGCGGACGATGTCCGGGTCAATCTGCCACGTTTCAATCCAGCCCTGCTCGGGGCTGCTGGTGTACAGGCGCTGCGCCCAGTTACCCGTGCCGACCTGCCAGCCGCGCGGGTAGCCGTAGATGGGTGGGAGGCTGTAGCCCTCGCGCTTCAGGAGTGCGAGGACCGCTTCGTGCGGCCAGTGGCGGATCGGGCTGTAGCGCGTCACCCCCTCGCGGTTGGTGTACAGGCCGTCCTCGCCGCAGTGGTTCCCTTCGGCGTGCCGGCGACCGAGGACCAGGACGTCGAGCCTGTGCTGCGCGAAGTAGCGTTTCTGCGCGGCGTGCTGCACGAGCCTGAACCAGCGGGCGTTGTCCTGCGGGGTCTGCGGGAACAGCATGCGGGGGTGTCGGGCGAGCCACGCGAGGTCCTGGCCGGTGTTGATCACCTGCACGAGTGGCGGCATGTGGTCGGTGGTCCAGGCCAGGAACTCCGGGTACTCCAGATTGGTCATGGCGAACACGCAGGCCTGCACGTTCAGCTGCGCGCACAGCCACTCGATCACCAGGGAGTCCTTGCCACCGCTCCAGGCGAAGGCGACCCGCTTGCCAGCGAGGCGCTGTCCCATCTCCGCGAGCGTGGTGGCCACCAGGGCGTCGAGCTGCGCGGCGGGGTACAGCGTCTCCACGTTCACCCAGGCACTCACCCAGGCGTCCTGGCCGCTGATCTGCTTGCGGGGAATGGCGGCCGTCACGCGTCGCTCCCGGTGCAGCTGCTCACATCGGGTCGGTCCTCGGTGAGGAAGATTGTCTGCGCCATCATCCGGAACCCGCTCATGCGCTCGCGGAACACCTCGATGGACTCCTCCGGGTGAACGGAGTCGATCACGGCGTTCGGCCCGATCGCGTTGAACTGGTGGCTGACGCCGCGCGGGATCTGCATGTCCACGAAGCTGTTCTCCGGGACCACGAGGTTGTAGCGGGTGCGCTGCGTGCCCTCAGGCAGGTCGGGCAGATCGTCCTCGAACTGTTCGGGTACGAACGGGGTCACGCCCTGCACGTCGGTCACCACGAACGGGGAGAGGCTGCCGACCCGGATGGTGGTGCCCGGCCCGGTCATCATCCGCACGAAGCGCGTGCCGGTGTGCAGGTGCATCCGTGAGCAGATCCCGCGCTCCGTCACGTCGTAGAAGTCCATCAGGTACCGGCTGGACTCGTACCCGTCGAAGGGTTTCTCCAGCATGTACACGTCGCCTTCCTCGAACTCCTGCGCGCGGATGATGCCGTCGGGGTCCGGGCTGCGCGCCTCGCGGCTGGCGTGGGCGGCCCGCACGACGCGCGCGAACGCCCACACGACCTGGCCCGCCAGCTCGGCGCTGAGCTGCAGTACGGGCGTGACGACGTTCCGGGCGGGATCGACGAACGCGGCGACGTCGTGGATTTCGTTCTCGTCGTCCGCGTGCTGCTTCATCGGGTCCAGCGTCATGCGCTCACCCCGTTCGCCTGGGCGTACTGGCGGATCAGGGTCATGAACGCGGCGGGGGTGGTCTCCAGGCCGGTCTTCGCGCGCACGTCTTTCAGGACGGCCAGCGCCTCGTTCCGCTCGCTGACCGGCAGGACCACGACCAGTTGCACGTATTCCTCGCCGCCGGGCGGGGGTGGGGTCGTGATGGTGGGCGCGGCGGTCGCTGGCACGGGCGCTGACGGGGTGGCAGCGGTCGCGCCGGGGTCAGCAGCCTGGGGACCCGGCGTCTGCACCTGGGGCAGTCCAGCAGGCGCGGCCGTCATGGGCGGGGTGATCAGGTCGTTCAGGAACTCGCTGGGCGGGGCCGGGGGCAGCGTCACGGCGGCCGCGGCGGCAGTCGTTTCCTGCACGAAGGCGTCGAGGTCGAACCCGGCGACGGCGCGCAGGCTGTCGTCCAGGCTGCCGAGCATCCCGGCGAGCAGGTCCTCGTTCCAGCCGCCCAGCTCGGAAGTGCGGTTGTGGGCGATCAGGTACGCGCTGGCCTCGCTCTCGTCCGCGAAGGAACCGCCGCGCGTGACGGGAATGAGCCACATGCCGTCGTCACGCACCTGAACGAACTGCGGGGCGGGCTGCCCGGCGGCGTGCGCGCGTTCGAGGACGCTGAGGCGGCCGTGACCGGCGATAAGGCGCCCGGTCGTTTCGTCGATCGCCAGGGGATCGCGGAACCCGAAGCGGCTGATGCTGGCGGCGATGGCGCCGTCGGCGTGCTCCTTGGGGTTGCCGGGCCAGCGGGTGAGGTCGGCGAGGGGCAGGTACTCGATCCGCAGGGTGGACGCGGCGGCGGGAGCCTGGGGTTTCTTGGACATGGGACTCCAACCCGACTGTCTACCGTGGTGGACACGGCAGACTCCCATCGGGGCGACGCACAAGGATTTGCCCGTGGGCAGCGGCGTCTTGAGGTGATCACGGGGCCGGTGATTCCGGCGGCCCAGAGGAACGCCAGCCGACGCCCGTTCCGGCGCGACTGACGGCATGAAAAAACCCCGCCGGGCGGCGGGGCAGGTGGAGGAGTTCAGCGGGTTACTTGCAGTTCTTGACGGCGCGCCACGCTTCCTTGAATCCCTTCGTGGAGAAGGTGTAATCCAGGGCGCTGGCGTCGTTACGCAGGATGCGGAACACGATCTTCTGCTGCGCGTTGTTGAAAGCCGTCAGCAGGATCTGCGTGCGCGCCGTGTCGAAGGCAAGGGCCGTGTAATCAGGCTCACCACCTTTGCTGACCGTATCCGTGGGAATCGTTTTGGCCTGCTGGGCATCGACGCGGTACATCAGGTTCGGGGTGCGCTCCATGTCGTAGTCATCAGCGCTGAGAAGGGTGTTCTTGGTTTTCAGGTAGAACTCGGCCTGCCCTTCACGGCAGTAGATGAGGAACACCGTTGAGGCAGAGGTGTCGTTAATCTCCCCGACAGCTATGTAGCTATCGTTCGCGTCGGTCATCGCGTCGGTTTCGTACGAGTAGTAGACGTTCGTGCTGCCAACCCGCTGTATTTCAGCGGCGGCAGTCGGGAGAAGGACGGCAAGGAGCAGTGGGAGGATCCGTTTCATGG
Source organism: Deinococcus seoulensis (assembly GCF_014648115.1). Taxonomy (NCBI): domain Bacteria; kingdom Thermotogati; phylum Deinococcota; class Deinococci; order Deinococcales; family Deinococcaceae; genus Deinococcus; species Deinococcus seoulensis. The sequence goes on along the minus strand of NZ_BMQM01000027.1, from coordinate 8,446 downwards.
GGGATACGCTACCCAGCGGCGGGCCGCTGCGTTGCCTCACTTACCACATGCTCACCCCGTCCAGATTCGGTAGACGGTTGGGTTCAGGGCGCGAGTTGTGCAGCTTGCCCTTAATTAGGCGAATTGTGCCGACGATCCGTCAAGCCCCTGGGCGTTTCTGGCAGAACCGGGCACTGATGGCTGTCGCCGCGTCCTTGATGAAACTGTCGAAGGTCGGGGCCTGAAGGACCGTCCAGGCGGCTTTCTGCTCCAGGTTGATGACCATCTGCCTCTTTGACTCGCAGGTATGCTGACAACGATAAGCACACTAACCTTGTTGATCCGCTGGTGATTGAAATCTTTCGCCGTTGAACTTGTTGCCGGTGTGGGTCTAAATATGATAAATAATCTTATTATGACATCAGATGCAGATGCGCTTCCTATATATCGGGATATGAGAGTTCGGCTGGATGAAATCGATCTTTTTCGAAATTACAGCATGACATGCTATGGAATATCTGGCACTGAAGTGTTTATGGAAGGGGATTATAGTTTTTCTGATGCAAGCGATAGATCTCTTTCATCTTATGTAAAAGATGAAGCGACAACACCAAGTGTCGAAGAGGTAATGAGATGGGTCACCTTAGATGAATTCTCTAATAGAAAATCGCTAAGCTTGCCTGAAGTAAAAATAATGGCCGCTTCGGGAAAGTTAGGAGAGACAAAGATCGATGACTCGGGCGTCGAATATATTTTATGGCACAGAGAAGAGAAGAGGCCTGAGCCGGAAGACCATCCTCCACTAGGTATGGGGGTATACGTAGTTCGCCAAGAATTACAAATTCAAAAATCAATAACGATTAGCTTTTCTGATAAAGATTCAGCCGCTGAAGCAAAATTATCACTTGTAGCGCTCCTAAAGAAGCTTGGACCGCCCGAGAACGTTTATAGATCGGCGGTAGAAGAATTGAATAAGTCTTGCTTTGTGATGATTTGGACCCAATTTGAGATATTTCTTGGTGGATACGTAGATGAGATTTTTAAAAGACACCCTGAAAAGATGATGAGCGACAGAAGATTCAGGGATTTAACTATTAATTTTCAGGCTCTCTTAGTGGCTACCAATGGTTTAAGCTCTATAGATAAATTGAGAGAGTATTTGGTGGATAGAATTCTTTCGGATGCTAGAAGTCAAAGTAGATCCATTGCATCAATCATTGACACCCTTAAAAGTATTGTAAAATTTACTGATGATCCGTACAGGGCACAATATATTTGTCGAGGAGTTAAAAGAGAAGTAAAAAGATCATATTTGGATGACCTGAGGATCATGAGAAATTCGATAGTACATTCTGACGGCGCAGATTTAGGTAGCCTGTCGGGAGAATTATTTGAAATTGATGAAAATAAATTAATTATTACAGATGAAATATACCATGAATCAGTCTTAGTTATAAGATCATTTGCTGCATCTTTAAATAAATCAATTGTTAATGGTAAATATAGGCTTTAGTTGATCTTGGTGTGCGAATTTTTGCTGATGATTTGAAATAATCAATGGTAAAGTTTATTCTTTATTAAGTTATATCAGCGCCCGCCGCAGGCACTCGAATGCCCGTAGCAGGTTCGGGTAGCGGTCCAGTGCGGCGCGCAGGCGCAGGTGGCCGTCATCGTCACGGTAGATCAGGTGCCTGTCGTCGTCCTGGCGGCGTCCCTGCTTGCGGCCACCGGCACGTTCGCTGAGGTCCTCGGTCCAGCGGCACAGGCTGTTCCAGGCCTGCACGCCCGCGCGGGTGCCGGTCAGCGCTTCGAGTTCGGCGGCGTTGGCGACCACCAGGCTGTGGCCGTCCTCGGCGTAGATGATGGTCAGGCGCGTGTAGTACTGCGTCATGCGGCCGTCCTCGTGAATCTCGCGGACGCTCAGCACGTCCCCGTGGAAGTACCGTCCGGTGTGATGCTTGCGCCGGGCGCGGTCGAGTTCGCTGTTCGCGGCGACGTGCGTGAGCAGGTGCTCCCGGACCCGCAGGGCCAGCGTGAGCGCGTGATCGTCCTTCCCGGCCAGCAGCATCTGGCACGCCTCGAGCGCGAGCGGGTACGCGTGCGTGAGGCTGTCGTGCAACTGGCCGTGCAGGGCGCTGCCTTTCCCGCCCGTGTCCTTGATGGGCAGCAGGCCCGCTTCGCCCTGCGCGCGGCGGATGAAGGTCCGCAGCGTTCCGTGAATCTGCGCCTGCTCGCGTTCCGCGTCGCTCAGGTCGCGGAGTTCCGCGTCCGAGAGGAAGTACCGGCGGTGGATGCACCGGGCGATGTTGTTCACCATGGCCCGGCCTTCCTGGTCGAGTCGGAAGGTGCAGAGGTCATCGGTCGGGACGGGCAGGTGCGTGGGGGCGGGCTGCCCGCGTCCGGCGCGTCCGGGCGTGCGGGCCTGCGCTGAGACCGCTTCCGCCTGCGCGGCTTCGAGGATCATGCGGGCCACGTCGGTCTTCGCGGCGCTGCCCGTGCGGGGCGTGACCATGCCCGCCAGTTGCCGGGCGCGCTGCTCAGCCGCCGGGTGGGAGGCGGGGTCCTGCAGTTGCGTCACGAGTCGGCGCCAGCTGGGCAGGCGGCGGGCCTCGTCCACCAGCGGCGCGGCGTCCGCGCTCGGCTGGTAGGCGCTGACGTGCCTGAGCGGCACGGTGAGCGCGTCCCCGCTGGCGAAGGTCAGGCGGACGGTGGGGGTCTGCACGTCCGGTCGGGGCGCGCGGGTGACGGTGGCGCGCTCCCCGGCGTGCGGGCGGTTCATGCGGGCGGGCAGGTACCACACGCTCTGCCCGGCCGTGAGGGTCAGCAGGGACGCGGGGGCCTTCACGCGCTCTCCTCGGCGACTTCCTGCGCGGCCGCCTGCCGGTCCCGCAGGACTTGCGCGAGGCTCGGGCCGCGCCGGGGCGCGTGCGCCGGACCGTACCGCTGGTGGTAAGCATCGAGTGCCGTTTCCCCGTACCCGGTCAGGACGTACCCGGCCCCGTCCGGCCCCCACGTCACCCACCGCACGCGGCCCTGATCCGCGAGGAGTTTCAGCAGGGCGCGGTGCTCACCGCTGATCTCCGCCCGGCCAGGGTCGTCCGGGTCGCCGGGGTCCGTGACGGGCACGCGCAGCCCGGCGGCTTCCAGGGCGGCCTGGGGGCGCAGGGGCACGCCGCTGAACACGGCGAGCAGTCGGTACGGGTACGGCAGGGGGGTGGGGGTACGGGAAGCGTGGTTGGTCATGCGAGGTCACTCCAGTCGGTGGGTAAGGGCGGCAAGGGCCGTGAGGGGGGGCGTGACTTACTCAAGAGACTGGCAAGGTCAGTTGAACGGCCGCCTGCTGGTCCTGACGGGCGGCACTCGCTACGGTGTCGGCATGATGGAATTGAGCAGTCAGGCGCGGGAGGTATGGCACGCATTGGAGTGCGCGGGGTGCCGGTTGGAGGTGGAACGTCACCTGCATCCCAGGTGGGACGCCGTGGTGTTCGTGGCGACCATCTACCGCAACGGCGTACCCCTGATCAGCGGTTCGGGCGCCTCCGAGCGGCAGGCCTGTCTCGCAGCGTTGATTGAGGCGGTGCAGGTCATGCCGGTCCCTGATGCGGGGACGTTGCTGCCCGGCCGTCCGGTGCAGGTGGCTCAGTACGCGTCGACGGTCGCCTGAACGGCCACGCCGGGCAGGTGTCACAGTTCCTCCTTGGCGGCGGCCAGCAGGTCCGCGAGGGTGTACGCGACGGTCACGCGGAACCCGGCGGCACGCAACCGGGCGTGGCAGGCGAGTTGCGTGTCGCTGGGGTGGTTGCCGGGCTGCTTGAGTTCCGCGAACCACAGGCGCCGCGCGCCGTCCGTGCGGTACACGGTCAGGTCCGGCCATCCGGCGGTGTACCAGACCGGCCCGCCGCCCAGGCTGCCTTTGGGGCCTTCCTGCACTTCCCAGCCGAGCAGGGTGAGGTGCTCGGCCGCGTCCGCCTGGAACGCCGCTTCGCTGACGTACCCGTTCCCGCGGGCCGGGCGCTCATGAGTGGGCGTGCCGGGGAACAGGTGCGGGTGCCGGCGGCGGTAGCGTTGCAGGAACGTGTCATCGAAGCGGTTCAGGGTGTCACCTCGGGGCTGGGGGTGAGGCGCTTGGCGGGCGTGCGCTGCCACCAGCGTTGCCATGGGCGGACGGTGACGTGCGTGACCGTGACGTGCGGGAACGACCTCAGCAGGGTCAGGACTTCGGCCTGAATGGCGTCCCAGACCGGGTGCCCCCGGTGCTGTCCGGTCAGGACCCGCCCGCTCCGCGGGTCGTACGGCAGCGTGACGGCGGCCAGCTGGGCGCGCTGCTCAGCGTCCTCGAAGGCCTGGAGGTCCGTCACGCCGCCCGCGCAGGTGGCGTGCAGGGCGCTGCGGGCACGTTGAGCGGCGCAGGACGGGGAGACCGGGGAGACTGAGGCGTGTCGGAGTTCTGGTTGCGTGGCTTGGTGCTGTTCGGGTCTCTCATGCTGGCGAGCGTCCTGCTGGACAGGTGGAAACTGAGGCCCTGGCAGCGGTTCGTGGCGATGGCGGCCGTGACGGTCCTGACGCTGTCCGCCTGGAACGTCGTTCGTGGACCGGGGACGTAACGGGCGGTTCACGGCTGCTCTCCTTCCCACGCGCTTCTGGCGTGGCGGATGGCGTCCCAGACGGTGGGCCGCTCGGGGCCTTCGCGGCGTTCGCCGCTGCTGCGGTCCGTGACGGTCAACTGCCACCCGCCGCCCGTGCCGCGCAACTCGACGTCCGCGACGGCGCGCAGGCCGTCCGCCCAGTCGAGGGGGCGCACGTCGTCCGCCTGGCCTTGCGGCGTGGCGCCCTGGTAACGGGTGCGGTCCTGCGCGCCCCGCCGGGCGGCCCGGGCGACGGCCTCCACGCGCCGCTCGGGCGGCACCTGCGTCAGGGGAACGCTCTCGCCCGTGTCGGGGTGCTCGACGTGCGCTCCGGCCGCGAGGTCCCGGACGGTGTCCGCGACGGCCTGCACGTCCGCGCTGCTGGGCCGGTCCTTGCCGGTCACGCTGCGGGTCACGTCCAGCACCAGTTGGTAGTCGTCGGGGGGGACGAGGCCGAGGGCGCGGGCCATACGTTCGCTGCTGACGTGAATGTCGAGCGCGCGCGCTTCGTCGTGAATGGTGGCGAAGTCGATCAATTGGTACAGGCGGGCGCGGCTGAGGTTGAAGCGGGCCTGCCCGTACGCTTCGAAGGTGTCGTGCTGCGCGCGGTAGAGGCGTTCTGCCTGAATGGCTTTCAGGGCGCGTCCCGCCAGGATGCCGGCGTGCGTGCCGACGATCACCTGCTCCTCGAGTTCATGCAGGCGCAGGCGTTCGCCGGGCGTGAGGACGGGCAGGGTGACCTGGGCGCTCACGCGGCCCTGCCCGCGCGGAGGTAAGTCCAACCGCAAGAGACGCTTAAACGCCGGGTCAGTTCCGGTGGGTACGGTGAGCGCATGAACCTCCATCCGGTGGCGGCGGCTGCCTGGACGGCGCTGCTGGCCGGGGCGTTCTGGCTGGGCAGGAGTGACCCGGATGTCATCTGAGTGTTTGCGGGAACCGTGCTGCTGAACGTCCCGATTGCCGGTTGGTACGACCGGACGCTGCGCTGGTGGTGAGGGGCTGACTTCGCGTCACGTTGAGGTTCGCTCAAGGAGCGCTGCGCTGCGTGCCAGCGGGCGTGCGTACTCTGGCGGTCATGATCTGGTCGCGGGTGGGACTTTCGGCGGGAGGCGCCGCGTTGCTGGGGGCGCTGGGCGCGCACCTGTTCATGCTGGACGTCCGGTTGCTGGGCGTCGGGGTGATCGCGGCGCTGGCGTGCCTGCTGCTGGGCGCGGTCGCAGTCATGTTCTGGCGGTGGGAGCAGCGGGGCGTGGCGGTCGCCACGGCCGGACTGGTGGCCGTGCAGGCGTTCGTGACCCTGCGGCAGTTCGGTTGGGTGTGACCGGCGCACGTTGAGCGTCCTGGCCGTGCGGGCATTCACAGGCGGTCCTCGTGCCCGATCCAGGGGAAGTCGGCGGGGTCCAGTTCCGCGCAGGCCTGGATGAGCCGCAGGACCTGCACGCAGTCACTGACGGCCGCGTGCTTGGTCAGGTCGCTGACGTGCACGCCGCGCTGTGCGGAGGCGTCGGCCAGCTTCGCCCAGCGGTAACTGCCGTAAGCGTCGTTCCAGGAACCGGCCAGCGGCGAGTACGCGTCCATCACGCACTCCGCACTCCGGCTGATCGCGTTGAAGGCCCTGAGGTCCGCGCTGCCGCCCGCCGCACCGCCCGGCGCCTCGAACCAGCCGGGCCGGGTGGCGTCCAGCGTCGCGCAGATGCGGGGCAGATCGAAACGCTTGTTGTAGATGACGACCCGGCGGCCGGTCAGCAGGTCGCGGATGTCCGGCCAGCGCTCCCCGAACCTCGGGCAGGCGGCGAGGTCGGCGTCCGTGATGCCGTGCACGGCCTGCGCGCGCGGGTCGATGGGGCAGGTAGGCCGGAAGCGCTCCTCGAACAGCGTGCGGCCGCCCCCGTCCACGAGGCCCAGTTCAATCACCTCGCCGTCCAGGCCGGTGGTTTCCGTGTCGAGAATCACGAGGCTCGGGTCGGTCGCCCAGTCAAGGAAGCGGTCAATCACGTCGGCGGCAGTGGGGGTGAGGTGCGTCATGCGTTGATTCCTTCGTCCCGGTCGTCGTCCTTCGGGAACAGGGGGGCCGCGCTGCCGCCTTCAATCTCGACGGTGAATTCGATGTCGATCGTGCCGGGCACGGCGTTCAGGTACCCCTCGAAGCGGGCGGCGGCGTTGAAGGGCAGTTCCACGACGGCGACGACTTTGAAGTCGGTGGTCTTGCTGCCCTTGCTCCGGCAGGTCCAGGTGCGGCGGTCACCACCACCGAAGACCTGAAGGGTGAACGTGGCGATCTCGCGGGATTCCTTCCTGGTGCTGATGCGGTGCGCGCGGCGCAGGTGCTGGAGGTTCAGGCCCTCGCCGGGCAGTTCCAGGTGCAGGGTGGTGAACAGGTCCCCGTCCCTGTCGCGTTCGTGCTTGATGGCGTCCAGCTGGACTTTCAGGGTTTGCTTCATGCGGTGCTCCTGCGGGAAGGGGGAGGCCACCTGTGCGGGCGGCCTCCGGGGGGGCGGTCAGTCGGCGGCGGTCGCGGTCTTCATCACTGGTCCACTCCGCCCTGGGCGCGGGTGAGGCCGGTGACGCGCCGCTCGATGTCGGCCAGCAGGACCTCGTGCGTGTCCAGTTCGCGCAGCAGCGCGGGGTCCGTGATGCTGGCTTTCAGCGCGGCGTACAGGTCGGCGTTCTCCACGCGTTCGGTGGGGTCGTTGTTGGGGTTCAGCGCGTAGTGCAGGGCGAGTTCGGCGGCGTCGCGCAGGGCGTCCTGGCAGCAGTCGCTGGGCTTGCGGCGGAACTCGCGCGGGCCGTCAGGGCCAGGCAGGGTGAGGTACACGATGCCGGGCGCGCCGCAGTGCGGGCAGCTCAGGGTCGGGGTGGGGCGCTGCGCGGCGGCGCGGGCGGCCTGCTGCCGGGCGATGCTGGCCTGCAGGGCGCGGGCGGCGTTCGGGTGGGCGCTGATCAACCGGGCGAGGCTCAGGACTTCCGGGGTGACCTCGCCAGCGGTGACGGGGGCAGCGGTGACCGGGGCGGGCGCATCGTGGTGGGTCATCGGGTTCCTTTCAGGCGGGCGCGCACGAGGTCACCCACGTTCGTCGTGGCGGGGGCCGTGGGGGCAGCCAGTTTGCGGGCCTCGCGGTCAAGCGCGTCGATCAGGTCGCCCCGGAAGCGTTTGCTGCCGAACTTGGTGCGGTACTCGTCGTGCATCTCGCGGACGCGGTCGGCGGGAATGTCCAGCCAGTGCTGGCGGCTGGGCAGTTCGTCGATCAGGTCCTGGGCGGGCAGGGGGCGCAGGGCGGAGTGCAGGGCGGCGAGGGTCGCGCCACGCGCCGCCGGAACCTGTTCAGTGGTCGTGGCGGCTGTCTGTCCGGCGTTCGCGGTGGCCGGAGTGATCCCGTGACCGGTCGTGGCGTTCGCCGCCTTCACCCCGCCAGGGGTGCCGGTGCGGTCAGCACCGGAGGGCAGGTCCTTGCCCTGCAGGTGACCGCCGCTGACCGCCGCCGCCGGGGCCGCCTGCAGGGCAAGGCGCTCCGCTGCTGTTTGTCTTTCAATGTCTTTCCTGTCTGTAAGCTGTCTTTGGACAGCCGTTTCTTCCTCGCTGGGCGCAGGAAAAACAGGGGTCAAAAGTCCACTAGGTTGACCATCTGAGTCAACTAGGTTGACCGTTTGGGTCAAGTACGTTGACTCACTCGGTCTACTACGTTGACCTTCGCCGTCCCCGGTCGGTCTACTACGTTGACCCTTCCCGGCCTCGTTGGGTCTACTAGGTTGACCATCCGGGGCGATGAGCTTGGGTCTACTGACATCTTTCAGTTTTAAGCAGCATGCTGGCGAGTGCTGTCCCAGACGGCTAAAATCCGCTT